>CALMVN010000273.1:20172-26194 GCA_937873225.1 uncultured Acetobacteraceae bacterium | reverse complement strand
TCAAGGCGGGAAGGATTCCGGCAGCCGCCGGAAGGAGTCCGCGCGGAAGCACGGCAGCAATCGTGTCCGGCCGGCCGCCGGTCAAGGGTGCAGCGCCGTCAAGGCGGCGTGGACCTCATCAGGCGGAACCGCGCGTCATGCTGCCGATCGGGGTGCACTCCCGCGCCGTCCCGACCGTCGGAACGACGCCGGGCAATCAGGCGAAGGAGCGGCTGCCGGTGTCAAGGGGAAAATCCTCCGCCGGGGCCGCCGGGACGGGCCGGGGCGCGATGTTCACCGTTCCGTCACCGGCGCGCGGCCCCGTCGCGTCGGCGGACCGGTTCTGGCGTATGGCCGCGGCGCCTTCGGCGATCGCGCTCCAGGCCGCCAGGGACAGCGCCTTGCGCGAGGGAAAGGCGGCCGGGTCGAGCACCGGATGCAGCAGCACCGTCGCCCGCATGCCGCGCCAGCGGGCCAGCCTCGCGAAATGCGAGGCGAGGTCCATGTCGCCGTACCAGGCGAACACCGTGCGGGTCGAGCGGCACACCGGCAGGCCGCCGAGGCGGTCGTAGACCACCGACACCGGCTGGATCAGCGGCACCGCGTCGGTGTCCCGCTCGTCGGGGCTGTTCGGCTTGGCGGCGGCGAAGAAGGAGGAATGGAACGGCAGCACGCGCGAGCCGTCCGAGCTGGTGCCTTCGGGGAACAGGATCAGGTCGTCGCCGGCCGCGAGGCGCAGACGCATGTCGTCGCGCTCGCGGCCGGTGGCCTTGCGCTGGCGGCTGACGAACAGGGTGCGGCCGAGACGGGCCACGGTGCCGACCAGCGGCCAGCCTCCCACCTCCTCCTTGGCGACGAAGCAGGCCTCGAGGCGGCCGCCCAGCACCGGCACGTCGATCCAGGAGGAATGGTTGCACACGTAGATCAGCGGCCGGCGCGGCCGCGGCCCGGCCGCCGGCCGGCCCACCATGCGCACCTGCATGCCGAGCAGCCGGCACACCACCGACCAGTACGACCGCGCGAACCGCACCTTGCCGCGGCCCGGCAGCATCAGCAGCACGGTCTGGATCGGGCAGGCGATCCCGGTCCAGGCCAGGATGGCGACGCCGCGGCGCAGCACGCGCACGCCGCGGACCAGACGGAGCAGGGGATGCACGGGCGGCAGGGCCTGCTCGCCGGGTTCGGCCGACGCCGCATCCTCCCGTCCATGGGAAGGGCCGGGCCGGGCGCGGAGAAGCGGGGACACGCCCGGCCGGGTCGGTGGCACGGGGACCGTGCGCGGGCCGAGGCTGCGAGGGGCTGCCTGCATCCGCCGGGCATAGCGTGATTAGGGGCGGGACGACAATCGGGCCCGGTGCTACAGGACAGGCCGGCTCCGGAACCGGCCGGAACCGCGCGGGACGAGGACGACGCCCTGGCTGCCCTGGCTGCCCTGACTGCCCTGACTGGTCGTGCCGAGGGCAGATGCCGCCCGTAGCCCGCAATCCCGTCGGCGCCGTCGGCCGGGGCGTGCTGTGCGCCGCCCTGATCGGGCCGGCCGTCCCGGTGCCGACCGCCCGGGGTGCCGATCCGGTGTCCTATCGGACCACGCTGCTTCCCACCGGGGACAAGGCGCTGGATGCCGCCCTGAAGGGGTCGTCCAGCCTGGTGTCGCTGCAGAAGACCCGCGCGGTCAGCCCGTTCGCGCTGGCGGGCCGGGCCCGCGCCGACGTGGCCCGGCTGCGCACCGCGCTGGAAAGCTTCGGCTTCTATGCCGGCCGAATCACCGTCACCGTCGCCGGCCGCCCCGCGGACGACCCGGCTCTGCCCGACATCCTGTCCGCGCTGCCGGCCGGCAGCGCGGCACCGGTCACCGTCGCGGTCGACAAGGGCCCGCTGTTCCATCTCGGCCGGATCACCCTGACCCTGCCGCCGGGCGAGGCGCTGTCCGCCGCCGACCAGGCCCGCTTCGGCCTCCATCCCGGCCAGCCGGCGGTCGCCGGCGACGTGCTGGCGGCGCAGGGGCGGCTGCAGACAGCACTCCAGGAGGAGGGCCACGCCTTCGCCACGGTGCAGGCGCCGGTCGCCTACCTGCGGCCGGCGAGCCGCACCCTGGACATCGTGTTCACCGCCAAGGAGGGGCCGCGCGTCGACATCGGCGCCATCACCCTGGCCGGGTTGCGCGAGGTCAACCCGGACTACGTTTCCCGCCGCCTGCTGGTGCACCAGGGGCAGCTGTACCAGCCGAGCCGGATCGAGGCGGCGCGTCAGGACCTGGCCTCCACCGGCGTGTTCTCCGGCGTCGGCGTGACCGCGGCGCAGGCGCTGTCGCCGGACGGCGAGCTGCCGCTCACCTTCGACTTCACCGAGGCGCCGCGGCACACGGTGGCGCTGCAGGCCGGCTACTCCACCGACCTCGGCGGCAGCGCCGGCGTCACCTGGACCCACCACAACCTGTTCGGCAACGCAGAGCGGCTGGAGCTGGTGGCGCTGCTCACCGGCCTTGGCGGCACCTCGGTGAACGGGCTCGGCTACGACGTATATGCCGACCTGCTGAAGCCCGACTTCTACCGGCGCGACCAGTCGCTCGACCTGCGCGTCGAGGGGCTGAAGCAGGACCTGCAGGCGTACAACCAGACCGCGCTGCTGGTGCGCGCGCTGCTGGACCGCAAGCTGTCGCAGGCGTGGTCGGTGTCGGGCGGGGTCGGCGCCGAGCAGGAGCGGATCATCCAGGAAGGCGTCGCCCGATCCTACACCCTGGCCTTCGTGCCGCTCACCGCCAGCTACGACAGCACCGGGCTCGCCAACCCGCTCGACAGCCCGACCCACGGGGTCCGCATCTCCCTCGACGCCACGCCGACCGAAAGCCTGGGCTCGGGCTCGAACGACGAGACCGGCAACAACCAGGGTGGCGACAGCTTCTTCGCCATCCTGCAGGGCACGGCGGCGACCTATTTCGACCTGCACCGGGTCGGCCTCGCCGCTCCCGGGCGCAGCGTGATCGCGCTGCGCGCGGTGATCGGCTCGGTGCAGGGCGCGACCACCTTCGAGCTGCCGCCCGACCAGCGCCTGTACGCCGGCGGCAGCGGCACCGTGAGGGGCTACAAGTACCAGGGCGTCGGGCCGCTGTTCGCCGACGGCAACCCGGAAGGCGGCACCGCGGTGGACGCCGGCACGGTCGAGTTCCGGCAGCGGATCGGCAAGAGCTTCGGCTTCGCCGCCTTTGCCGATGCCGGGCAGGTGTCGGCCAGCAGCGCGCCCGGCTCCGGCACGCTCAGGGTCGGCGCCGGCGTCGGCGGGCGCTACTACACGCCGATCGGGCCGATCCGGCTCGACGTGGCGGTGCCGCTGAACAAGCCGCAAGGCGGGGACAGCTTCGAGCTCTACGTCGGCCTGGGGGAAGCGTTCTGATGGTCCGGTCGGAGGAAGCGCCGCGCCGTCGCCGCCCCTGGCGCGTCGCGGGATGGGTGCTGGGCCTGCTGGTCGGGCTGCCGGTGGCGCTGGTCGCGCTGGTGCTCCTGGTGGTGCTGGTCGCCGCCAATACCGGGCCCGGGCGCCGGCTGATCGAGCGGCAGGCGGGCACCCTGACCGGCGGCCTCCTGGCGCTCCATGGGCTCGGCGGCCGCTTCCCCGACGCGCTGACGGTGCGACGCGTCGAGGTCCGCGACACGCGCGGCACCTGGCTCACCCTGGACCGGCTGGTGCTGGACTGGTCGCCGCTGCGCCTGCTGAGCCGCACCGCGCACGTCGAGCTGGCCAGCGTCGGGCGGATCACGGTGGCGCGCCTGCCGGTGCCCAATCCCAACGCGAAGCCGGCGCCGCCGCCGAAGCCCGGGGCGAAGAGCGGGCTGCATCTGGGCGTGCTGGTCGACGCGCTGCACGTGGCGCGTCTCGACGTCGCGGCTCCCGTCGCCGGCACCGCGGTCAGCGCCGCGATCGACGGCCACGCCCGCATCGCCGACCTCGCCCCGCTGCTGAGCGGGGTGACGGTCGCGACGCTGCCGGACACCGACCTCGGCCTGCATCTGCGCCGGCTCGACCATCCCGGCGCCGTCGACCTGGCGACGGTGGTCGCCCCCGGCCGGCTCGGCCTGCACCTGAAGCTGGACGACCCCGCGGGCGGGGCGGTGACGGCGCTGGCGCACCTGCCGCTGCTCGACCCGCTGCACCTGTCGCTGGACCTGGACGGTCCGCGCGACGATGCCGCCCTGTCGCTCGCCGGCACCGCGGGAGCCCCCGCCGCCGGCGTGCTGACGCTTGGCGCGCACGGCACGCTCGACCTCGTGCAGCCGCGCTTCGACCTGCAGCTGGCGCTGCATGCGCCGGCGATGCAGCCGGTGCCGGGCGTCGCGTGGAAGGAGGTGGCGCTCGACGCGCACCTCACCGGCACGCCGACGGCGCCGGCCGGACAGGGCAGCCTGGTGCTGGACGAGCTGACCGCCGCCGGCGCCGGGGTGAACCGCCTGACCGCCCGGTTCGACGGGCAGCAGGCCAGCGGCCCGGTGCATCTCCATGCGGTGGCGGACGGCCTGCGCATCCCCGGCCCGAAGCCGGCCCTGCTGGCAGCAGGGCCGCTCGTGCTCGACGCCAGCCTGGATCCGCACGAAGCCGGCCGGCCGCTCGACCTCACGGTGTCGCATCCCCTGGCCGGCATCACAGGGCGGATCCTGACCGCGACGCCGCTGCACGGGCAGCTCGACGTCAGCCTGCCCGACCTCGGCCCGCTGGCCGCCGCCGGCGGCACCGCGCTGGACGGTCATGCCCGCCTCGCCGTCGCCTTTTCCCAGTCCGGGAGCAAGGCGGACGTGACCGTGACCGGTCCGGTGGCGATCACCGGCGGCCAGGCGCAGGCCGTCGGGCTGATCGGGCCCACCGGGCAGCTCGCGCTCGCCGCGTCGAAGGACGGCAGCGACCTTCTCCTGCGCGAGCTCAGGCTGGACGGGCAGGCGCTGCACCTCCAGGCCTCCGGCACCGACCGGAGCGACGTGCTCGACGCGCGCTTCGCGCTCGGCCTGCCGGCGCTGGAGCGGGCGCTGCCGTCGCTGCGCGGTGCGCTGGCGCTGACCGGCACCGCGTCGGGTCCGATCAAGGACCTTGCCGCCCATGTCGAGGCGAGCGGCGATCCCGGCACCGCGACCATGCCGACCGGCCCGCTGCACCTCGTGCTCGACGCGCAGCACCTGCCCGGAGCGCCGTCCGGCACCGTGGCGCTGACCGGCACCCTCGACCGTGCGCCGCTCGCCCTCAAGGCGGAGGCGGCGCGGCTGGCCGACGGCGCGCTGCACCTGACGCTCGACGCGCTGAACTGGAAAAGCGCCAGCGGCCGCGCCGACATGACGCTGGCCGCCGGCGCGAAGCTGCCGCTCGGCACGCTCGCGGTGCGCATGACCCGGCTCGCCGACCTCCGGCCGGTGATCGGCCAGCCGGTCGCCGGCAGCGTGCAGGCCGACATCCGCACCAGCCAGGCCCAGGGCGCGGCACCGCTGGTCACGGTGGCGGTGCGCGCCAGCGGCGGCCTGCAGGCCGCCCGCGTCGGCACCCTGACCCTGGCCGGCACGGTGGCCGACCCGCTGGCCTCGCCCGCCGTGAACCTGCGTCTCGATGCCGGCGGCATCCAGGCGGGCGCCATCACCGGCGGGGCGCACGCCACCGCGCGCGGGCCGGAGGCGGCGCTCGACGTGGCGGCGACGGCCAGCCTGCAGCACGTCGCCGGCGGCCCTGCCAGTCTCGACGCGGCGCTGCGCCTCGACCTGCCGCGCAGGCAGGTGGCGCTCGCCCGGCTGGTGGCGACCGCCAAGGGGGAGACGGTGCGGCTGCTGGCGCCGGCGCGGATCGCGTTCGGCGCCGAGACCGGCGTGGACCGGCTGCGCGTGTCGGTGGCGCCGCCCGGCGCCGCGCCGGCGATCCTGGACGTGGCCGGCCGGATCAGGCCGCGCCTGGACCTGACCGCGACGCTCGCCAACGTTTCCCCGGCGCTGGCCAGGCCGTTCGCGCCGACGCTGGACGCGCTCGGGGTGATCAACGCGCAGGCCCGCCTGACCGGCACCACCAGCCGGCCCGAAGG
>CALMVN010000273.1:0-20162 GCA_937873225.1 uncultured Acetobacteraceae bacterium | reverse complement strand
CCGCCTCGTCGCCACCGGGATGAAGCTGCGCACCGGCCCGGCCGCCTCGCTGCCGCCGGCCAGCCTGCGGGCGGAGGTGGCGCTGGCCGGCAGCACGGCGCGGGTGGACGCGCGGCTCGATGCCGGGCCCAAGGTCGCCCTTTCCGTGTCCGGCACCGCGCCCACCTCGGCCAGCGGCCCGCTTGCCCTGCGCGCCGACGGCAGCGTCGACCTGGCGCTCGCCAACGCGGTGCTGGGCGCGCAGGGGCGGGAGCTCGACGGCCGGCTCGCGCTGGCGCTGGGCGTGTCCGGCACCGCGCGCGCGCCGGTCCTGAACGGCACGCTGCGTCTGGCCGGCGGCCAGTTCCAGGACTTCGCACAAGGGGTGCGCCTGACCGACATCGACGCGCTGATCGAGGCGGCCGGCCAGACGATCACGATCGCCTCGCTCAGCGCCCGTGCCGGGACCGGCACGATCGGCGCGAGCGGCACGGTGGGCGCGCTGGTGCCTGGCCTGCCGGTCGACCTCCACGTGACGGCACGCAACGCCCGGCCGCTGTCGAGCGACCTGCTGACCGCGACCCTGGATGCCGACATACGGGTGCACGGCCAGGCCGGCACCCGGATCGACGTCGGCGGCACCGTGACCGTCGACGGTGCCTCGATCAACATCCCCAACGGCCTGCCGCCGTCGGTGGCGCGCCTCAACGTCATCCGTCCCGGCGACAAGCCGCCGCCGGCGCAGGCGGCCGGATCCTCCCTGCTGATCGGGCTCGACGTCGGCGTGAACGCGCCGGGGGAGATCTTCGTGCGCGGCCACGGGCTCGACGCCGAGCTCGGCGGCAGGCTGCATGTCGGCGGCACCTCGTCGGCGCCGGTGGTCACGGGCGCGTTCGACATGCGGCGCGGCACCTTCGACCTGGCCGGCATCTCGCTGACCTTCACCAAGGGGCAGGTCGGGTTCAACGGCACCGGCGTCGGCCACAAGATCGACCCCACGCTCGACTTCGTCGCACAAAGCGTGGTCGGCTCGACCGTGGCCGACCTCGACGTCGGCGGCTATGCCAGTGCGCCGAAGATCACGCTGTCCTCCACCCCGCCGCTGCCGCAGGACCAGGTGCTGGCGCTGATCCTGTTCGGGCAGGACACCAAGTCGCTGAGCGCGCTGCAGATCGCCCAGGTCGCCACCGCGCTGGCGTCCCTGACCGGCTCCGGCGGCGGCTTCGATCCGCTCGGCACGGTGCGCAAGTCGCTCGGGCTCGACCGGCTGTCGGTCGGCAGCGGCGGCAGCAACAGCAACAGCGCCAGCGTCGAGGCCGGGAAGTACGTCGCGCGCGGCGTCTATGTCGGCGCCAGGCAGGCGACCAGCGGCGGCGGCAGCCAGGCGGAGGTGCAGGTGGACCTGACCAAGCGGCTGAAGCTGCAGACCACCGTCGGCACCGGCGGCGCCACCACCGGCATCATCACGCCGGAGAACGATCCGGGCAGCTCGGTGGCGCTCAAGTACCAGTTCCAGTACTGACCGGGTTCATGCGTCGGGGTGCCCGCCGGCCGGTCGAGCACGTGGCCGGACTCCGGCGCATCATGCCAAGGGCGGCGGGGTTCGACCTGCACAGGCCAGGGCCCTGCCCTGGACCCGCCAAAGGGCAGCTGCCCTTTGGAAACCCAATTCAAGGCTGATGGGGCCTGCGGCTTGCTCGCCTGCCGGTCAAACCCCGACGCCGCCGGGATCAGGCGGGTTCTTGGCATCCGGGGGCGTGCCGCGGAAGCATCGGCAGCGTCCACCGCACCGGGCGATCCCGGGGGTCGCGTTGCCGCCAACCGGGAGACCGACTAGGTGTGGCGCATGCCGCCGCACACGATCCTCTGCATCCGCCACGGCCAGTCGACGGCCAACGTCGCCTATGACGAGACGGGCGTCGATCCCGGCGTGCCGGATGCCCGGCTGACCCCGACGGGGGAGGCACAGGTGCGCGAGGCCCGGGAAAGGCTGCGCGACCATCCGGTCGACCTGGTGGTGGTGACGCCGCTGACCCGCGCGCTGCAGACCGCGCTCGGCATCTTCCAGGGGCACCGGTCGAGGCCGCGCTTCGTGGTCGAGGCGCTGCACCGGGAACGGCTGGAAGGCAGCGGCGACGTGGGCCGCGCGCCGGCCCATCTCGTGGCCGAGTATCCGACGCTCGATTTCGACCACCTCGACGAGGTCTGGTGGCATGCGCAGGGCGAGGTCGGCGCCAACGGCCTGCAGGTCGAGCCGCTGGACACCACGCTGGCGCGGGTCGAGCTGTTCCGCGCCTTCCTGTCCGGCCGCCCCGAGCGCCACGTCGCCGTGGTCGGGCATGGGACGTTCTTCTTCCACCTGACCGGGGTGTTCCTGCCGAACTGCGGCATGACGGAGCTCGCGCTGTAGCGGCCGGAACGCGGTTCCGGTGCTCGACCGGACGGGAACCGGCGGGCCGTCGCGGAACGGCGCTCCGGAGCGTCGTGGCGGCGGACCTGCCCTGTCGGGAGGCCGTCCGGAGCGGCGCGCGGCGTCGAGCCGCCGGTCCGGCTGACGGGGCGCGGCGTCGCCATGGCCGCACCGGGGGACTGCGCGGACGTGCAAGCGACCATCGCCGGCGCCGTCCGGGCGTGGGCGGAGCAGGCCCTGCACCGCACGGCGCTCATCGACGGCGAGGTCGCGTTGTCGCGCGGCGACCTGCTGGGATGGTGCACCGTCACCGCAGCCCTGCTGCGCCGGCTGGCAGCCGATTCCGCGGGCGAACCTTGCGGCCTTCGCCATCCTGATCCCGCGGTCCTGGGCGGTGCCGCTGGGCCTGATCGCCGCCCGGTTCGCCGGGATGGCCTTCCTGCTGCTCGATCCGCGCCAGCCGGCGGCCCGGCTCGGCGCGATCCTGGCGGCGGCGCGGCCGGCGATCCTGCTCACCCGCAACGAGGACCGTCCGTCCGGCGAGGCGGCCTTGGAAGCGTCCGGCCTCCAGCCGGCGGGGGCGCCGGTCCCGGTCGCGCCGCCGGCCGCCGGGCTGGAAACGCTGGTCGCGCGGAGGCTCGCCCCGGCCCGGCCGGCTCCTTCCGGACGCCGGCCACCTCGTGTTCACCTCCGGCAGCACCGGGGCACCCAAGGGGGTGATCCTGCGGGACCGGGCCCTGCTGCGGACCGTTGCCGCGCAGCGCGGATGGCTCGGGACCGACGGCACCGGAGCCGATGCGCAGGCGCCGTCGGTCTGGACCCTCAACCCCGGCTTCGACGCCAGCCTGTCCGACATCTTCTGCGCGGTCCTGGGCTCCGCCCCGCTGCTGGTGTTCCGGGAGGAGCAGACGCGCTGGCGCTCGCTGGCCGCCACGATCGCCCGGCACGGCGCGGCGCGCGCCGACCTCGCGCCGTCGCTGCTGCGTCTCCTGCAGCCCGAGGTCCTGGACCTGCGGGCGGTGGCCTTCGGCGGCGAGCGGTGCGACCCGGCGACGGCGGAACGCTGGGGCAGGGCCGATCGCCGTCCTCGACGCACGGATCGGGGGCTGGGTGCTGCTGCAGCCGAGGCTTTACGTGGAGATCGTCGACGGGAATGGCCATGCGGTGCCGCCCGGCACGCGCGGCGAGGTTTGCGTGGCGGGCGGCTTCAACCTCTGCCTTCCGCTGGGCCGCTACCGCACCGGCGACTTCGCCGAACTCGCGATGGCGGAGGGCGAGCCGGTTCTGCTCGACTTCGCCGGCCGTTCCCCCGTCCGTTTCCGCGCGGCATACGGCAGGTGGCACAACAACATCGACGTCAGCCATGCGCTCAGGCACCTTCCGGTCGCGCAGTTCGGGTTGCACCAGGCGGGACCGGCGCGCTCCGCCTCCGGCTGGCACCGCACGCGATGCGGTTCGCGGACGAGGCCGGAACGGCGCTGCAAATCCTGCTGGGCGATCTCGACGTCGCGGTCGACGAGATCGAGGAAGACGACAAGATACGCCAGTACGGCACGGAGCTTGATGGGTGGTGCGCGTAGCCGGGCGTCCCGGGACGCGATGGCGGGACGGAAAGGCGGCATGCGGCTGATCGCGTGCGGCCGGAAGGTCCGGCATCGGCGTGGGGGAACATGTCGGCAGCCGGGCGGCGCTGCGGCCCCGGTTCGATCCGGGGCAGGCGGAGCCGCGCATGTCGGTGGTGCGGACCGGGCGGCGGGGGCGGATCCGCAACGGCGTCGCGTCCCGCTTCCCGGCGCCGGGCCTGCGGCCACGGCCCGGTGGACGGCCTGGTCCAGGACGGCCGCTCTCCGCCCCCCGGCACGCCTTCAATGCGTTCGGGAAGCGTGCGGGTCACCTGCCGTACGGGGTGTTTCTTCCGCCATGGCAGCATGACCGGAAATCATCTGCCGGGTGCAGGGGTGTCGTCACGGCGCTGTCCCGGATACGGCCCGCATACGCGCCGCCGGGATGGGCCGATCGTATTCTCCGCCATCCGTGACGGGTGCCGGCTAGATCGCAACCTTTCCCGGCCCGGCCGCGTCGGGAGGAGCAGCGTGGCGTTCCTCGGCGTCGACCTGCTCGACTGCCTCGTGCACCGCCTGTTCCGGGGTTTCCTGCTTGCGGGACATCTTCTCGATGGCGATCGGCAGCAGCTTGGCGATCACCGGCAGCAGCGGCGCCAGCGGCAGGCCGGTACAGGACGCGATGAACTTGGCCTGGTCGCTGGTCAGGACGCGCTGCAGCTCCTCGGTGGTGAGCGGCTGCTTCGGGCCGGGGCCGACCCAGGAGCGCGCCTTGTCGCCGAGGCCGGCCTTGTCGAACTGCAGCATCACCTGCTCCAGACCGGCCTGGCCGTGCCCGGAATCAAGCATGCGCTTCAGCACGCCGGCGACCGCGTCCTCGCCGCCGACCATGCCCATCGCCTTGGACTTCAACCCGCTCAGGAACCCGCTCATGCCGTGCCTCTCCTCGTCCGGTCGTGGTTGCAACCGCCAGGACCTAACCGCCCCGACCTCGTTGCGGTTGCATTCCGATCGGTCCCCGTCCGCCTGGTCCCGGTCAGGCTTCGCCGGATGCCGCGACGCGCAGATCCGGTCGACGACGAGGGCCCCGGTGGTCGTCCCGCCGGCAGATGCGGATGGCGCCGTGCGCCGTGCGGCGGGATCACGATCCCGGTGCGGAGCGTCCGGAACCGCTGGCGCAGGGGGTCGGCGTCGCGGGCCCCGGCCGATCCGACCGGCCCGTGCCGAACGCGTCCGGACCGGCGCACGGGGAACGCAGCCCGGAGGGATCGGCAGGGCCTCAGCCTAGGGCGACACGTCGACCTGGTTGTCGCTCCGGTTGGTGTCGGGAAGCTTGTGGTCCGGATCCAGCGCCACCGTGCGGACCGGCGTGTGCGTCGGCAGCGTGACCTCGACCCGGTTGCCCTTCATCCAGGCTTCCACCGGCACCGTGACGCGTGTCTCGCTGCCGTCGGCGGCGGAAACGCGCAGGCTCGCCGGCATCACCAGCCAGCCGTGGTTGACCAGCGTCACCACCAGCCCCTTGGCCGGATCGTGGTCGGCATAGGCTGCCGACGCGATCCCCATGTCGAGGGTCCAGTTGTGCTGGTACCAGCCGCGCCACCACCAGGACAGGTCCTCCCCGGTCTCGCTGTCCATGAACCGGAAGAAGTCGTACGGCGTCGGGTGGTGGTAGGCCCAGGTGGCGATGTAGCGACGGAACGCCGGGTCAAACCGGTCCGGGCCCAGGATCTGCTCGCGCAGCAGCACGAGCCCGAGCGCCGACTTGAAGTAGGTGATCGGGTGCCGGTAGCGTTCGACCACCTCGTCCGACGGCGACAGCATCGCGGGCGCGTTCGGGTCCTGGAGCCAGGGGATGATCTCGTCGGCCGGGTTGCCGCCGCCGGGCGCGTATTCCGGGTCGCGCTTGGGGGCGTACTCGCCGCCGTTGAAATGGTCGGACGCGTACACGTCGATGAAGGTGTTGAAGCCCTCGTCCACGAACGCGTTCCGGCGCTCGTTGGAGCCGACGATCATCGGGAACCAGCCGTGGCCGAGCTCGTGGGTGGTGATCCAGAACAGCTCCTTGCCCGCGTCGTCGATCGCGTCGAACGCCATCGCCGGGTACTCCATCCCGGCGCCGTGACCGGCCAGGTTGACCGCGTTCGGCCACGGGAACGGGTACCACTTGGCCGAGAAGTACTCGATCGCGTGCTTCACGTATTCGGTGGAGCGGGTCCAGTTGGCGGCGGCCTCGACCGGGTAGATCGACATCGCCAGGCGCGGCACGGGCCTGGCGCCCGGGGCCGGCACCACGGGCGGCAGGTCGATCCGGGCCGCGTCCCAGGCGAACGCGGCGGACGCGGCGAACGCCACGTCGCGCGTGTTCTGCATGCGGAAGTGCCAGGTCAGGGTGCCGGAGCGCGTCGGCCGGGTGGCGGGATCGGTCACCTCGGAAGGCGCGCGGATCATCACCGTGGCGTCGCTGTTCGCCGCCTGCGCCAGCCGGGCCCGTTCGGTGGCGGTCAGCACCTCCTCGGGGTTGAGCAGGGCGCCCGACCCCTGCACCAGGAAGTTCCACGGTACCGTGACGCTGTAGTCGATGTCGCCGTACTCGAGGTAGAACTCCTGCCCGAGATAGGGCGCCGTGTCCCAGCCGCGCAGGTCGTCGTACACCGCCATGCGCGGGAACCATTGCCCCATCTCGTAGATGTCGCCGTTCCGCGTCGGCGTCACCGCGGTGCGTCCGCCCCAGGGGCCCGGGACCGTGTGGTGCCAGCTGATCCGCAGCCGCAGGCGGCCGCCCTTGGCGCCCAGCGCCGCGGGCAGCCTGACCTGCATGCGCGTGTCCGACACCAGGTAGGGCACCGGAACGGTCCTGTTGCCGTCCTGCACCGACACGCTCTCGATCACGTCGCCGTCGGTCGCGTTGCCGCCCAGGTAGGCGTCGGCGAACCGGGCGCGGCTGTCGGCGCGGTAGATGTTCTGGTCGAGCTGCAGCCACAGCACGTCGAGCGCGTCCGGGCTGTTGTTGGTGTAGCTGATCGTTTCGGTCCCCGAGAGACGGTGCGAGCCGGTGTCGATCGCCGCCGTGATGGCGTAGTCGGCACGGTTCTGCCAGAACGCCGGCCCCGGCCTGCCGCTGCCCGAGCGGAACGCGTTCGGCTGGTTGCCGGCCTCGAACGGGGCGAAGATCACGCTCGGGTCCGGCGTGCCGGTCGGCGGCGGCGGCGCGTCGGAGGGATGCGTCACCGCGTCGTGGTGCGCGGGCTTCCCGGTCGGCGGCGCCGCCTGCGCGGCGGCGAGCGGGGCGATCAGGCACAGCATGGGCAGCAGGCGACGCAGGACGGACATGCGCCATGGTCGCGGCTGCGGCCGGGATGCGCAAGCTGCGCGTCCCGCGAGGGACGCCGTTCCGGCCGGGCGTTAACCCCGTCTTATGATATCGCGTGTCACCATCGGCCGACCGACGAACTCAGGCGCCGAGACATCCATGCATCATCCGACCGACCGACAGAACCACCAGCGCCTCGCCGCCTTCTCGATCACCGAGGACGACCTGGCGCAGCTGCGCTCGCTGGGGGACTATGGCGGCAGCCGGTTCCCGCGCCTGCTGGAGGAGCTGCATCCGGCCTTCGCCGGCTGGCCGCAGATCCGGGCGGCGCTGGTGGAGCCGGCGGTCCATCAGGTTCGCCTGGCGCACTGGCAGCGCGTCCTGCGTGGCGATCTCGGCGACGGGTTCGTCGAGAGCGCCAAGCGTCTGGCGACGGTGTTCCACGACCACAAGGTGCCGGCCTATGCCATCACCTTGTGCCACTCGAGCGTGTCCGGCGGCGTGATCCGGGACCTCAGGCTCGATCGTCCCGGCCGGCCGTTTTCCAGGGCGGCCGCAGCCCGGCGCGGCCAGTGCATCGCCTTGCAGAAGGCGGCGTGGCTCAGCCTGGAGGTGCTGCTGGAAGCCTATGCGGAGGCGGAGGCGGAAGCCCGGCGCCGGACCGTGGAGAACCTCGCGCAGGTCCTGGAGGCCAGGATGGGCGGGGCTGTCAGCGACATCGACCTGTCGACGCGCGACCTGGACCAGAGCACGCGCAGCATCGCCAGCGCCGCGCATCATTCGGCGAGCCACGTGGGCGCCATCGCCGGCGCCATGGCGGAAGCCAATTCCGGGGTGCAGACGGTTGCCGCCGCGGCGGAGGAGCTGTCCGCGTCGGTGGCGGAGATCATGCAGCAGGTCGGGCAGTCGACCAGGGTCGCCGAGCGCGCGGTGGAGGATGCGCGCCGCACCGACACGGTGGTGAAGGCCCTGTCGGAAGGCGCCAGCCGGATCGGCGTGGTGGTGCGGCTGATCGAGGAGGTGGCGCAGCAGACCAACCTGCTGGCGCTCAACGCGACCATCGAGGCCGCGCGCGCCGGCGACGCAGGCAAGGGCTTCGCCGTGGTGGCGAACGAGGTCAAGCAGCTGGCCGCGCAGACCGCCAAGGCCACTGCGGACATCGGCACCCAGATCACGGAGATGCAGGCGGCGACCGGGGAAGCGGTGCAGGCCATCTCCAGCATCGTCGGCACCATCACCGAGATGCGCGACATCAGCTCCGGCATCGCGTCCGCGGTGAAGGAGCAGGGCATGGCGACCTCCGAGATCGCGCAGAGCGCCACCCAGGCGGCGGCCAGCAACCAGCAGGTCGACCAGCTCATGGGCGGCATCCAGGGCGACACCGGCCAGACCACCGAGGCGGCGGAACAGCTCAACAGCTCCGTCCGGTCGCTGTCGGTGAAGTCGACCAACCTGGTCAAGGCGGTGGAAAGCCTGCTGGTCGAGGTGCGCATGGCGGCCTGAAGCGCCGCCCGGAGCGGGCGGTCCGGCTAGGCGAACGCTGCCTGCTTGGCGTCCGCCATGCGCTGCAGCATCGGCACCACCCGCTCCACCACGTCGGTCCACTCGCCGAGCCGAGTCTGCCGCACGATCGTCACCGACGGGTACCAGGGGCTGTCGGTGCGGCCGTGGAACCAGCGCCAGCAGTTGTCGTAGCGGTCCATCAGGATCGCCGGCACGCCGAGCCCGCCGGCCAGGTGGATCATGGAGGTGTCGACGCTCACCACCACGTCCAGCGAGCGCATCAGGCTTGCGGTGTCGTCCATGTCCTGGACGAACTCCATCGGGTCGAGGAGGTGCAGCCCTTCCGGCGGATCGTGCAGCGCGCGCGCGTAGGGGCCATACTGCAGGCTCACCAGGCTGACGTGTCGCAGGGCGGTGAGCGGCGCCAGCTGGTCCAGCGTCATGCTCCGACGGCGGTCCACCGCGTTGGCCGGCAGGTGGTCCGGCCGCGGCGCCCCGCCCCACACCAGCCCCACACGCAGCGGCGGCCTGCCTGCGCCGGTGCGCGGCAGGTGCAGCGACGCGGACGCGACCGATGCCGGATCGGTGTCGAGATAGGGCGGCGCCACCCCCCAGGGCATCTGCGTGCCGGCAAAGGCGCGCGGCAGGCTGATGAACGGGCAGTGCCAGTCGGCGTCGAGACGCACCTCGTCGGTGGCGATCACGCCGGCGATGCCGTCCACCCGTGCCGCCACCCGCGCCAGGTTCTGCGGCACCCAGGCGACCACCCGGGCCCCCAGCCGCGCCAGCAGCGGCACGTAGCGCAGGAACATCAGCGTGTCGCCGACGCCCTCCTCGTGCGTCAGCAGCACGCTCCGGCCGGACAGGTCGGTGCCGGGTCCCAGCGTCGGCAGGATCCGGTCGAGCGGCAGGCGGGTGTGGCCGGGCAGCCGGAACCGCCACTCGTGCTCCTGCCAGCCCTGCACCATGCGGCCCGCCTTGAGCAGGCAGATCGAATGGTTGAGGCGCACCTGCGCGTCGTCGGGCTTGATCTGGATGCTCTGCCGGTAGGCGGACAGCGCCTCCTCGAACGCGTTCTCGCCGGTGAGGGTGCAGCCGAGATTGGCCCAGGCCGGTGCGTTGCGCGGGTCGCGCTCGACCACCTGTCGGAACAGGTCCAGCGCTTCCGTCGTCCGCCTCATGCCGGCCAGGATGATGGCCTTCTGGTTCAGCGCCGCCACGAGGTCCGGCGCCAGGCGCAGGCTTTCCTCCACCGCCGCCATCGCCTCGTCCGAACGGCCCATGTCGCACAGCAGCTGCGCATGGCCGAGATGCAGCTTGGCGTCGTTCGGCGTCATCGCCAGGCAGGCGAGAAAGGCGGGCTCGGCGTCGCGCGCCCGGAACTGCCGCTGCAGCAGCGAGACGAGGTCCATGCAGGGATGCAGCGCCTGCGGCCGTGCCGTCGCCACGCCGGTCAGGAAGGGTGCCGCCCCCGCGGCATCGTGGCTGCCGGCCAGCGCCAGCCCGAACAGCAGACGCGCTTCCAGGTCCTGCTGCTGCGCATAGGGTCGTGCCAGGTCCCGTGCCGCCTCGAACCGTCCGGCCTGCAGCGCCTCGAACGCCGCCTTGAGGGTCGGCTGCCGTTCGACCTGGTCCGGCACGCGGGAGCCCAAGCGGCCGCGCCTCAGCTGCCGCCGGTCAGGCGGCGCACCGCGGCCGAGATCGTGGAGGGAAGGTAGGGCTTGTTGATGTGGACATCGAGCGGACCGCCGGCGCCCGGATCCGGCCGCCCGCTCATGAAGATCACCGGCAGGTCCGGCCGGGCTTCGCGCGCCCTGGCCGCCAGCGCGCGTCCGTCCATGGATCCCGGCAGCTGGATGTCGGTCAGCATCACCGCCAGCTCGGGCTCGCGCGCGAGGGCCGCCAGCGCCTCGTCCGCGTCGCCGGCCTCCACCACCTCGTAGCCGTCGTCGGCCAGCACCTCCGAAAGGGTCATCCGGATGAGGAACTCGTCCTCGACGATCAGCAGCCGCCGTGCCGCCATCCGCAAAACCTCCCCACGTTCCGCGTCCGTTCCGGACTGCGGGGGGACTAAGCCCGAGCCGCCTGCACGGCGCAAGCCGGCACCTGTCGGGCAGGCTGCACCGCCGGGCCCTGCATGCTAGAACCCGTCAGGCTGCCGCGCCGGGAACGCGCCGGCGCTCCGTTCCCGCCGATCCCGGAGATCGCCCCATGACCGACCCGTTCGCCTGGATCGCCGGGTGGATCCACGAGACGGTGCTGCTGCCGCTGCTCTGGCACGCGGGGCTGATGCAGTGGGAGGATACCGCCTTCATGTGGGCGCTGTTCGCCACCTACGGCGTGCTGCAGGTGGCGATCAACTACCTCATCTGCGTGCCGGCGGAGCGGTTCATGCCGCTGGTGCGCTGGCGGCGTCCCGAGACCGTCGGCATGGACGTGTTCTATACCCTGATCGCGCGGATCGGCGTGTTCCCGCTGGTCACCTTCTTCGGCTTCTACTGGACCCAGACGGCGCTGAACGGCTGGCTCGCCGACCGCGGCTACATCCCGCCGACCCTGGACACCCTGGTTCCGGCGCTGATGGGCATGCCGGTGCTGACCTTCTTCATCTATGCCGTGCTGCTCGACTTCGCCGACTATTGGCGCCATCGCTTCAGCCACACCTTCGGCTGGTGGTACGGGCTGCACGCCCTGCACCACGCGCAGCGGCAGATGACGTTCTGGTCCGACGACCGCAACCACGTGCTGGACGACGTGATCACCTATGTCTGGTTCATCGCTGCCGGCCTGCTGATCGGCGTGCCGCCGATGCAGTTCCCGCTGCTGGTGCTGGTGCTGCGCCTGGTGGAAAGCTTCAGCCACGCCAACACCCGGATCTCGTTCGGATGGCTCGGCGAGCGGCTGCTGGTGTCGCCGCAGTTCCACCGCGCCCATCACGGGCTCGATGCCGCCGGACGCAACTCCTGCAACTACGGCGGCGTGTTCCCGTGGTGGGACATGATGCTCCGCACCGCCGACTTCCGCCACGACGTGGTGGAGACCGGCGACAGCCGCGCGCCGGAAGCGCTGGCCTCGGGATCGTGGCTGGCGCAGCAGAAGGCGGGCCTCGCCCTCTCCTGGCGCCTGCTCACCCGACGCCGGCGGCGTCAGCGCGCCGCCGCCGCCGAATAGCTCAGCCGGCCTTGAGGTGCTTGACGCAGGCGCTGTAGTAGCCGCCGCCCTTCTGCAGCCACTTCATGCCGCCGTTGCCGCCGTTCGCCTTGTTGAGCTTGTACTGGTCGTCGCAGGTCTTCATGCGCGCCCGGCCGGGGGTCAGGCTGGCGTACTTCGCGTCGACCTTGCCGGGGAACGTGGCATTGCCGGTGGCGACCGGCGCGTCGCCGGACGGGGAGGACCGCCTGGTTGTGGGCGCGGGGGCGGCGGCGGCAGTATCCGCCGGCGCGGCCGGCTCGGCAGCGGCGACAGGCAGCCCGGAGGCCGGCGCGGCGGACGCGGTCTTGCCGCTGCACTGCGTCGCCCGGAAGGTCTTCCAGTCGGCGCCGTTCAGGGTGCCGGCCTGCTTGGCCGCCTGGAACTTGACGCTGCATTCCTTCATCGTCTCGGCCCGCGCCGGCGCCGCCCCGGCGACCAGGGTTCCCACCAGCAGCGCGCCGAAGCACGCCCGTTCCAGATGCCGCATCAAAACCGCCCTCCTCGTGTGTCGATCCAGATGCCGACGATAGCAGGTCCGGCTTAATCGGGCGTTACCGGCTGCCGCCCATCAGGCGCTGCACCAGGCCGCCGAAGTCGAAGCCCTGGCCGGCGCCGCCGCCCTGGCCGCCTGCCTGTGTCTGCGCCTGGGTGTCGTTGTAGGAGTCGGTGTCCGGCGCGTCCGACGGCCGCCCGTCGGCGAACGGGTCGTCGCCGTCCGACCCGGTGCCAGGCTGCATGCCGCCCTGGCCGCCGAGCTGCCCGTTCGGGGTCTGGCTGTCGACCGCGTGCGGCAGCAGGTGCGCCAGCAGCCCCGCCGCGGCGCCGGCCGGGATCCCGTGCTGGGCGGCCCAGGACTCGATCTGCTGCGGCGGGAACACCTTCGTCACCTCCTCGGCGGCCAGCGACATGTTGCCGCCCGAGCCGACCCAGGACTGCGCCTTGTCGCCCATCCCCGCCTGCTGGAACTTCGACACGATGCCGGACACGCCGCCGGCCGACTGGAACGCCTCGGACAGGAGGTTGCCGGCGCCGCCGGCGGTGCCGCCGCCCTGCATCAGGCCCTCAAGCGAGCCCATGATTCCGCTCATGACATGATCCTCGGCACGATGTTGTCTGGCGGAGGGCCTCCAGGGCCGTCCGACTGCTGACGCATTAAGAGCGGCCGTCGGGCGGGGTTTCGCGGCCATACGCAACTGCGGACGCATCCCGGCGGTTTGGCAGGGCGATGCGGCATCCCGACACCTGGCTGAAGGTCCGCCCAGACGGGCTCTGGTGCGAGCCGGGCGGCTTCTTCATCGATCCGGTCAACCCGGTCGAACGCGCGGTGATCACCCACGCCCATGCCGACCACGCCCGGCCCGGCCATGGCGCGGTGCTGGCCAGCGCCGAAACGCTGGCGATCATGGAGGTGCGCATGGGGGCCGGCCGCGCCGGACGGACGCAGCAGGCGCTCCCCTATGGCGAGGTGCTGACGCTGGGCGGCGTGCGCGTCTGGCTGCAGCCGGCCGGCCACGTGCTGGGCAGCGCCCAGGTGGCGATGGAATGGGACGGCAGCCGCGCCGTGGTGTCCGGCGACTACAAGCGCGTGCCCGACCCGACCTGCCTGCCGTTCGAGCCGATCCCCTGCGACGTGTTCGTGACCGAGGCCACCTTCGGGCTGCCGGTGTTCCGGCACCCGCCGCCGGCGGACGAGGTGGCGCGGCTGCTGGCGAGCGTGTCGCTGTTCCCCGAGCGCACCCACGTCGTCGGGTGCTATGCGCTGGGCAAGTGCCAGCGGCTGATACGGCTGATCCGGGAGGCCGGCTGGGACGGCCCGCTCTACCTGCACGGGGCGCTGCTGCCGGTGTGCCGTGCCTATGAGGCGCTCGGCATCCCGCTCGGCGATCTCCGTCCGGCCACCGTTGCGGCCAAGGCGGAGCTTGCCGGCGCGATCGTGCTGGCCCCGCCGTCGGCGATCGCCGACCGCTGGGCGCGGCGTCTCGCCGACCCGGTGGTGTGCCTGGCCTCGGGCTGGATGCGGGTGCGCCAGCGCGCCAAGGCCAAGGGGGTCGAGCTGCCGCTGGTGATTTCCGACCATTGCGATTGGGACGAGCTGTGCCGGACCCTGGTCGACGTCGACGCGCCGGAGGTGTGGGTGACGCACGGACGCGAGGAGGCGCTGATCCATGCCGCCGAGGCACAGGGACGGCGCGGCCGGCCGCTTCGCCTGGTCGGCTACGGTGACGAGGAGGAGGGCGAGGACGCGCCGCCCGCCGAGTCGCCAAACGTTGCGGCGGACGCGACCGCATGATCGCCTTTGCCGAGCTGCTGGAGCGGCTGACCCTGACCCCGGGCCGGCTGGCCAAGGTGGCGCTGCTGCGCCGCTTCTTCGAGACCGAGCCGGACCCCGACCGCGGCATCGGCCTGGCAGCACTCACCGGCGAGCTCGCCTTCGACGCGGCCAAGCCCGGCCTGATCCGCGCCCTGGCGGAGGCGCGCACCGACCCGGTGCTGTTCGCCTGGTCCTACGACTACGTCGGCGACCTGGCCGAGACGGTGGCGCTGATGTGGCCGGAGCGTCGGACCAACGCCCAGCCGCCGCTGCTGGCCGAGGTGGTGGAGGCGCTCGCGGTGACGCCCAAGGCCGAGCTGCCTCACCTGGTGGCGGGCTGGCTCGACGCCTCGCCCGCCCCGGTGCGGCTGGCGATCCTGAAGCTCATCACCGGCGCGCTGCGGGTCGGCGCCTCGGTGCGGCTGGCCAAGGTGGCGCTCGCCGAGCTCAGCGGCGGCACCATTGCCGCCGACGACATCGAGGAGGTGTGGCACGGGCTGTCGCCGCCCTACGACCCGCTGTTCGCCTGGGTCGAGGGCAGGGGGGAGCGGCCCGACCCGGCGGACGCGCCGGTGTTCCGGCCGCCGATGCTGGCGCATCCGCTGGAAGCGCCGGACCTGGCGGCGCTCGACTATCCGGCCTTTGCCGCGGAATGGAAGTGGGACGGCATCCGGGTGCAGCTGGTGTCCACCCCGGCGGGGCATCGGCTGTATTCCCGCGGCGCCGACGACATCTCGGCGGCGTTCCCGGAGATCGTCGAGCACATGAGCTTCGACGCGGTGCTGGACGGCGAGCTGCTGGTGGTGCGCGACGGCGTGGTGGCCCCGTTCGCCGACCTGCAGCAGCGCCTGAACCGCAAGCTGCCGACGGCGAGGATGCTGACGCAGTTCCCGGTGCTGGTGCGTCTCTACGACGTCCTGTTCGAGAACGGCGTCGACCTGCGGCCGCTCGCCTTCATCGAGCGCCGTGCCCGGCTGGAGGCGTTCGTCGCCCGGGTCCAGCCGGGACGGATGGACCTGTCCGAGCTGGTCGAGGCGCCCGATCTCCCGGCGCTGTCGGCGCTGCGAGACGGCGCGCGGGCCGCCTCCATCGAGGGGCTGATGCTCAAGCGGCGCGACAGCCCCTATCTGCCCGGACGGCCGAAGGGGATGTGGTGGAAGTGGAAGCGCGACCCGCTGACGGTCGACGCGGTGCTGATGTATGCGCAGCGCGGCCACGGCAAGCGCTCGTCGTACTATTCCGACTACACCTTCGGGCTGTGGCGCGAGCTCGCCAACGGCGATGAGGAGCTGGTGCCGGTCGGCAAGGCCTACTCGGGCTTCACCGATGCCGAGCTGGTGATGCTGGACCGCTGGATACGCAACAACACCACCCAGCGCTTCGGCCCGGTGCGCGAGGTCGAGCACGGCACGGCGAAGGGAATCGTGCTGGAGATCGCCTTCGACGCGGCGCAGCGCTCGGCCCGGCACAAGTCCGGCGTGGCGCTGCGGTTCCCGCGCGTCGGTCGGCTGCGCCTGGACAAGAAGCCGGAGGAGGCGGACCGGCTGGACACCCTGATGCGCAGCCTGCCCTGAGGCTCAGACGGCCTCCACACGCGCCAGCAGCTGCTGCACCGCGCAGAGCAGCGCCGACATGCGGAACGGCTTGGCCAGCAGGCGGTCGTTCTCGGTGGCCTGGTACTCGGCGAGCTTCCACGGCCGCCCGGAGATGAACAGCACCGGCAGGTCGGGTCGTACCTGCCGTGCCCGCTCCGCCACGCCGAAGCCGTCGATCTCGCGCACGCCGAGATCGATGTCGGTCAGCAGCAGGGTGCAGCCGCTCGGCGTCAGCGCGATGTCGAGCGCCTCGGTCGGAGATCCCACGGCACGAACGTGGAGCCCTTGATCCTCCAGCAGGTCCACCAGGACCGAGCGGACGACTTCCTCGTCGTCCAGGATCAGCACATCGCACATCGGGGGCGTCGTATTCCTCGGGTAGCTGGAGGACAAAGGACGTCCTGTCGATTTCCTGTCTAGACCGAGCCCGCTTCGGGCCGGGCATAACAGCGTCGTGAGTGTGACATTTCGTCGCCGTGCCGTGCAGGGACGTTACACTGGCTCTGCAGCTCAGCCATCCGCGCCGCTGCCCGACCCGGTGATGCCGGCCCGAGACGGCGCGGACGAGCCGGGTTCGATCGTGCGGCTGATCGCCGCCACCTCGGCATCGGTGCCGATCTCGGCTGCATCCAGCTTAGCGCCGACCCGACTTTCTGCCAGCGCCTCCTCCAGCGCCTGCGGGTCGGTGCGCTGCGCCTCGTCGAGCAGCCGTTCCGCCTCCTCGTGCCGGCCTTCGCGCTGCGCCGTCAGCGCTGCGTCGGCCAGGCGCCGCGCCTGCCCGTGCTTGCCCTCGCCGAAGCTGTTCGGCTCCTGGATGTCTGCCATGGTCCGGTCCCCGCTGGTGGTGTCCGCAGGAGAACAGCGTGCGGCAGGGCGGGTTGCCAGGCCGGCGGATGGGGCGACACGGACGGGGTCGGGTTGCCGCGACGGGCTTTCCGTGAACGGCGTTCAAGATTGGCATCCGCCGCTCGCCTTCCGCCACCGCGGCGGTGCCAGGAACGCGCCGGATCCAGATTTCATGGAACTGTCGTTAGCCACGGAGGCCGTATCATTCCAGAACCTGCCCAGGGCTGGCAGCCATGCGGGCCTGCCAGATCAGTCACGCAACCGGGTGGTGGACACGACATGACTTTCAGAAGCTGGTGCAGATCGACCTGCGCCGTCACCATGACCCTCGCGCTGGTCCAGCCGACGGTCGTGTTCGCGCAGGACGCTCCGGGCGACGTGACGATCGGCCCGAGGAGCAGCGCGCTGGTGCAGGGCGTCGCCACCGACCTGGCCCGGCAGCCGGCGCTGACGACCGCGGCCAAGATCGCGCTGCTGCGCCAGAAGGTGAAGTACGTGTTCGTCCTGTTCCAGGAGAACCGGTCGTTCGACTTCTACTTCGGCACCTTCCCCGGCGCGCACGGGCTGTACAGCCAGCCCGCCGGCAGCACCCCCGGCTTCACCCAGCAGATCGTCAACACCGACGGCACGGTGGGCACGGTGTCGCCGTTCCTGATCCCGCAGACGGTGAAGGCGGTGACGGGCGCCACGGTGCCGATCTATCCGGCCGACACCGCCTCGGTCGACCATTCCCATGCCGGCATCGACAACAGCCAGCATTTCGTCAACGGGGTGTCGCAGAACGACCGCTTCGCGCTGGACGAGGAAGGGCTGACCACCAACGCCCAGGGGCAGATCGTCTCCAAGACCACGGGGCTGGCGCCGAGCTCCAATCCGACCCTGATCCAGAAGCAGATGGGCGAGCTGGCGCTGGGCCACGTCGACTGCGACACCGCGCCCTACCTGTGGCAGTTCGCCGACCGGTTCGCGCTGTTCGACAACTTCCACATGACGGTGACCGGGCCGTCCACGCCGAACGCGCTGGCGATGATCGCCGGGCAGTCGGGGCTGACGCAGTGGGCGCTGCATCCTGGGGAGGCCAGCAGCAACACCGCCAGCCCGACGGTGGCGGCGACCGGCGGCGTGCCGCTGGTGGGCGACTACCAGCCGTTCCCGGGCTCCACCCTGGACAGCTCGCCGATCAAGCCGCCGTCCAATCCCGACGACGAGAACCCGGCCAAGCCGACCCTGAACCAGACCTATGCCACCCTGCCGCTGTCGTTCATGGGCAAGGACATCGTGCAGACGGTCAGCACCGACCAGAACCCGGCGCTGGACCTGGCCGACGTGCAGCACGACCTCAACACCATCGCCGGCAGCGGCCGCCAGCCGACCAACTGGGGCTGGTTCGAGGAGGGCTACGACGCCGAGCCGACCGACTCCGCGGCCACGCCGCTGCACAGCTCCTACATCATCCACCACGACGCGCCGCAGTTCTTCGGCTACATCGGCGACAACCCGCAGGTGGCGCAGAACCACCTGTTCGGGCTGCAGGACTTCTTCACCGCGGTGAACGACCGGCTGCTGCCGGAAGCCGGCGGCGTCGCCTACGTGCGCGGCGGCTACGACAACAACGACGGGCTGCTGCCGGTGGACCCGAACCCGGCGGTGCGGGCCGCCTTCCCGGGCAGCGACGACCATCCGGGATACTCGGACGCGCAGATCAGCGAGCAGCTGCTGGCCGACGAGGTGAACGCGATCGCGGCCAGCCCGTACTGGGCCAACAGCGCCATCATCATCGTCTATGACGAGACCGACGGGCTCTACGACCACGCCGCGGTGACCACGCGGGTGAGCGATCCGGAAGGCAACCCGCTCGAGCCGTCCTCGCGCATCCCGGCGATCGTGATCTCGCCCTACGCCAAGGCGCACGCGATCATCCACCAGAACGCCGAGCACAGCTCGATCATCAAGTTCATCGACACCGTGTTCAACCTGACCCCGCTCGCCGACCTTCCCGACGAGAAGCGCGGTGCCAAGCTCGGCAAGACCGAGTTCGGCGAGGACTACGTGGGTCCGGCCGACGACACCGTGCCGAACATCGGCGACATGCTGGCCGCCTTCGACAACGCCCGCCTGACCGGCGACACGGCGCCGCTCCCGGCCTCCTATGCCGAGATCCTGCCGGGCACCAAGCCGAGCCTGCCGCAGTATGCCGCCGGCGGCTGCTACACGCTCAACATCGTGCCGACCGACTACGTCGGCGACAAGCTGATCGACCCGGCGCCGGCCGACTTCAACCCGCGCCCGTCCACCACCCCGGGCATCCCGACCTCGGGCACCTGGACGCCCTGATCCGCTTCATCGGCGGATCCGACCGACGGGGAGCCGGGTTCGCCCGGCTCCCGTTGTTTTGTTCATGCGGAGCTGACATTTTGACAAGCCTGTTCAAGGCGCTGCCGGTCGTCCTGGCGGTGCTGCTGCTTGGCCGCGCGGTCGGTCCGGCGCGTGCGGATGCCACGCTGGACGCGGTGCGCCATGCCGGAGTGCTCGCCTGCGGCGTGGTGAGCGACGAGGACGATTATTCCGAGGCCGACACCCACGGCAACCTGTCCGGGCTCGGCGCCGACTTCTGCCGCGCGCTGGCGGCCGGGATCTTCGGAGATGCCGGCCGGGCCCGGTTCCTGACCCTGCCGGACGAGCCGAGCGGTCTCGCGGCGCTGCGCGACCGCAAGGTGGACGTGCTGTTCGGCGCGACGCCCGATCCGGTGGTGGGCAACGCGTATGGCGCCGCGTTCGGGCCGCCGATCTTCTTCGACGGCCAGGGCGTGCTGGCGTCCGACCGCAGCGGCATCCGCCGGCTGGCCGACCTGGGCGGGAAGAACGTGTGCTTCATCAACGCGGCACCGCACGAGCGGGTGCTGTACGACCTGGTGGAGCCGCGGCTGAGCACGCCCGAGCACCGGTTCCCGTTCTCCGAGCGCGGCGAGATGGAAGTGGCCCTGCTCGACGGGCATTGCGACGCCATCACCGGTGACGTCTCCTGGCTGGCCAACGTGCGCGCCGGCTTCAACAAGCGCCGGTCGGAGTTCAGCGTGCTGCCGGACACGGTGTCGGTCGACCCGTTCGCGCCGGCCTTCCGCGCGGGCGACCGGCAGTGGGCGGCCCTGGTGGACTGGACGGTCTGGGCGTCGGTGCAGGCGGAAGCGAACGGGGTGACCCGGGCGAACCTTCCGCAGATGCGCCGGAATGCCGACCCGGTGATCCGGCGCCTGGTCGGCAGCACGCCCTGGATCGGCAAGGCGCTGGGGGTTCCGGACACCGCCTTCGCGGCGGCGGTCGCGGCGGTCGGCAACTACGGCGAGATCTTCGAGCGCAACGTCGGTTCGGGGTCGGCGCTGATGCTGCCACGCGGACGCAATGCGCTCGCCGCCGATGGCGGCCTGCTCTGGGCGCTGCCGGTCGAGCCGCT
>CALMVN010000272.1 GCA_937873225.1 uncultured Acetobacteraceae bacterium | reverse complement strand
CTGCCCGGCCCATCGCGACGCCAGCGCGGCCAGCCGGTCCGGCGACAGGCGCCGCCCGTCCGGGTTGTTCGGGTTGCACAGCACCAGGGCGACGCCCGGCCCGGCATGCGCAGGCAGGGCGTCCGCGTCCGCCACCTCCGTCACGGAGGCACCAAACGCCGCCCAGGACGCGGCATGCTCGCCATAGGTCGGCCCCAGCACCACCGCCTTTCCGTGGCCGAGCACGCCGGGCAGCAGGGAGATCAGGATCTGCGAGCCGGGTGCGGCCACGACCCGGCCCGCCGGCGGAACGCCGTAGGCCGCCGCCGCCAGCCGGCACAGCGCCGCCTCGTCCTCCGGCTCCGGCAGCCGCGTGAACGCGTCCGAAGGCAGCGCCGGCATCCCGTACGGGTGGGGGTTGATCCCGGTGGACAGGTCGACGAACGGTTCCGGCGCGCCCGGGAACAGCGCCCGCGCCGCCTGCAGCCTGCCGCCATGGAGCGTCGGCAGGGCTGATCCGGAACCGGCGCCCGTGCTACAGCCTGGTCGGAAGTCCTGGGGATACGTCGCCATCGCGGACACTCTCATCCTCGCCGCCGGCGCCCTGGCGACCGACGCCCTGTTCGGCTACCCGGACCGGCTGTTCCGCCTGGCGGGCCATCCGGTGAGCTGGATCGGCGCCGGTATCGCGCGGCTGGACCGGCGGCTCAACCGCGACGCGATGCCGGAGCGGCGGCGCCGGGGCAACGGGGTCCTGGCGCTGCTGATCCTGGCCGGGGTGCCGACGCTGCTCGCCTGGGGGCTGCAGCACGGGATGGCCGCGGTGCTGCCCCGTCCCCTCGCGCTGGGCCTGCTGGCCGTGGCGGCGGGCACCCTGCTGGCGCAGCGCTCGCTCTGGCAGCACGTCCGCGCGGTGCTGCACGGGCTGGAGCGGGGTGGCCTCGCAGGCGGCAGGACGATGGTGTCGCGCATCGTCGGCCGCGACCCCGACACGCTCGACGCCCACGGGGTGACGCGGGCGGCGATCGAGAGCCTGGCCGAGAACTTTTCCGACGGCGTGGTGGCGCCATTGTTGTGGTGTGCCGCCTTCGGGCTGCCCGGGATCGTGTTCTACAAGGCGGTCAACACGGCGGACAGCATGATCGGCCACCTGTCGCCGCGATACCGGTCGTTCGGCTGGGCCTCCGCCCGGCTCGACGACCTGCTGAACCTGCCGGCCTCTCGGCTCGCGGCGTTCTGGCTTGTTCTTGCGGCATTCCTGGCCCGGGGCGCGCACCCGGGCCACGCTGCCGCCACCGCGTGGCGCGACGCCGGCCGACACCGTTCGCCCAACGCGGGCTGGCCGGAAGCGGCGATGGCCGGCGCGCTCGGCCTGCGCCTGGCGGGGCCACGGGTCTATGGCGGGCGCCTGGTCGCCGACCCCTGGCTCGGCCGGGGAGCTGCCGAGGCCGGGCCGACGGAGCTGCGACGCGCCCTCGCCCTCTACGTCCGCGCCTGCGCGGTGCAGGCGGCGGCGATGTCGCTGGTGCTGGCATCGGCGCTGGCGGGATCCCCGGCATGAGCGAGGGACCGGTGTTCGACCAGGCGTTCCGGGAACAACTGGCCACGCTGTTCCGCTGGCGACGGGACGTGCGCCGCTTCCGCCCCGACCCGGTTCCCGAGCAGACCCTCGACCGGCTGTTGCGCACCGCCTGCCTCGCACCCTCCGTGGGCCTGAGCGAGCCGTGGCGCTTCGTGCGCGTCGACGGGCCGCCGCGCCGCGCCGCGATCCGCTCGGAGTTCGAGCGCTGCAACCAGGCGGCGCAGTCGGCGCTGCCCGACCCGGCGGCGGCGCGGTACGCCGCCCTCAAGCTCGCCGGCCTCGACCAGGCGCCGTGCCACCTGGCGCTGTTCGCCGATCCGGACCCGGTACAGGGCGGCGGCCTCGGACGACGCACCATGCCGGACACCACCGCCTATTCCGCCGCGATGGCGCTGCACACGCTGTGGCTGGCGGCGCGGGCGGAAGGGATCGGGCTCGGCTGGGTGTCGATCCTTCGTCCGGCGGAGGTCGCGCGCATCCTGGACGTGCCGCCGTGCTGGCAGTTCGTCGCCTATGCCTGCATCGGCTGGCCGGAACGCCCGGACGACGTTCCCGAGCTGGAACGGGCCGGCTGGGCACGTCGCGACCCCGGGCCGCCGTCGGTGCTGCGGCGGTGACCGGACGGCCTGCGGCCCGCCCGGCCACGGACCGCGGCCGGCTGCCCCGTCGCGGGACCACGCCGGCCGGCGTCGCACCCGTTCCGCCGGCCGGGCACCGGATGCCAAGCGAAGCGCGCCAGCGGCGGCACCCTCGTCGCAGCCGGCGTGGCGACCGCCGCGGTGCAAGGCTAGGCTGGACCCGGAGCACGCAACCGGTGCCGCCGGACCGGGGCCAGTCGAGGAGGAACGGCATCATGTCCTGGACGACCGCGACCGGGATCTTCCCGGCAGGCGACCTGCCGCTGCAGTCCGGCGCCGTGCTGCGGGACGCGCGGCTCTCCTGGAAGAGCTACGGCACCCTGTCGCCGGCGCGGGACAACGTGATCGTGTATCCCACCAGCTACAGCGCCACGCACGAGGACGGGGAATGGCTGATCCGGCCGGACGGCATCCTCGACCCGACGCGCTGGTTCGTCGTCACCCCGGACATGTTCGGCAACGGCCTGTCCTCCAGCCCGTCCAACGACCAGGACTATCCCGCCCTGGTGACCGCCGCCGACAACGTTCGCGCGCAGCGCGCGCTGCTGCGGCAGGTGTTCGGCATCGACCGGATCGCCTGCGCCTACGGCTTCTCCATGGGCGCGCAGCAGGCCTACCACTGGGCGGCGCTCTACCCCCGGGCGGTCGAGCGCGCGGTCGTGGTGTGCGGCAGCGCCAGGACGTCGACGCACAACCAGGTGTTCCTGCGCGGCCTGCTGGCGATCCTGGAGGCAGCACCCGAGCATCGCGGCAACGGCCGGTTCGACGCCGAGCCGGTGGCGGCGCTGCGGGCCTTTTCCCGCGTCTATGCCGGTTGGGCCAAGAGCCAGGACTGGTACCGGGACGGCCTGCACCTCGCCACCGCAACCGGTCTCGACGACTACCTCGACCGCGAATGGGCGCCCGGCTTCATGCGCTGCCGCGCCGCCGACCTTCATGCCCAGGCCCGCTGCTGGGACGCCTCCGACATCAGCGCCAACGACGCCTACGGCTTCGACCTGCACCGGGCGCTGGCCGCGATCGAGGCGCGCGTGCTGCTGCTCCCCGGCAGCACCGACCTTTACTTCCGCGTCGCCGACAACGAGGCCGAGCTGACGCGGCTGCGACACGCCGAGCTGCACCCGATCCCGTCGATCTGGGGACACGGCGCCGGCAGCCCGAGCCGGAACCCGCAGGACCAGGCGTTCCTGCGCGACTCGGTGCGGCGCTGGCTGGCGATGCCCGCGCCTTCGTGAACACCGTTCACACCAGCTCGCCGCGATCCAGGGCGTCCAGGAACCACGACGCCTGCGCCCGGATCGACGCGCGCTTCGCCGGCTCCATCCGGTCCAGCGTGCGCAGCGGCATCGCCATGCGCGCGTTGCCGCCGAGCCGGGACGCGTTGCGGGCCATGAAGTCCCAGTAGAGCGCGTTGAACGGGCACGCCCCCTCGCCCACCGTGGATCGCGGGTCATAGGCGCAGCCGCGGCAGTAGTCGCTCATGCGGTTGATGTAGGCGCCGGACGCGGCGTAGGGCTTGGAGCCCATGATGCCGCCGTCGGCGAACAGCGCCATGCCGCGCACGTTGGGCATCTCGACCCATTCGTAGGCGTCGGCGTAGACCACGAGGTACCACGCGTCGACCTCCGCCGGGTCGAGCCCGGCCAGCAGGGCGAAGTTGCCGGTGATCATCAGGCGCTGGATGTGGTGGGCATAGGCGTTGCGCCGCGTGTCGCCCACCGCGTGGGCCAGGCAGTTCATGCGCGTTTCGCCGGACCAGTACAGCGGCGGCAGCGGGCGGGTCGCGGCCAGCGCGTTCCGGTGGCGGTAGCCGGGCATGTGCAGCCAGTACATCCCGCGCACGTACTCGCGCCAGCCGAGCACCTGGCGGATGAAGCCTTCGGCCGCGTTCAGCGGCGCCAGGCCTTCCCGCCACGCCCGCTCGGCGGCGCGGCACACCGCCAGCGGGTCGAGCAGGCCGAGGTTGAGCGAGGTCGACACCAGGGCGTGGAACAGCACCGGGTCGCCGGCGCGCATGAAGTCCTGCCAGTCGCCGAACGCTTCGAGCCGCTCGGCCAGGAAGTGGTCGAGCGCCAGCGCCGCCTGCTCCGCGGTGACGGGAAAGGAGAAGTCCTCCACGTCGCCGAAATGGTCGGCGAACCGGTCGGACACCAGCGCCATCACCGCTTCCGTGACGGCGTCCGGCGGGAAGCGCGGCGCCCGGGGCGGCGCGATCCCGGGCGGCATGCGCTTGCGGTTCTCCTTGTCGTAGTTCCAGCGTCCGCCGACCGGAGCGTCGTCCTCCATCAGCAGGCGATGACGGCGGCGCATCGCGCGGTAGAAGAACTCCATGCGCGGCTCCGACCGGCCTTGCGCCCAGTGGCGGAACTGGCGCAGCCCGCACAGGAACCGGTCGTCGTCCAGGATCTCGACCGGGATGCCGGCGCGTTCCTGCCAGCCGGACATCTCGTCCATCAGGCGCCATTCGCCGGGAGCCGTGACCACCACCCGGTCCGGGCGATGCGTGGCGACGGCGCGCAGCATCTCGCCGCGCAGGCTGTGGGTGTTCAGGGGATCGTCCAGCGCGGTGTAGGCGACGCGGACACCGCGCTGTCGCAGGCGCGCCGCGAAGTGCCGCATGCCGGACAGCACCAGGACGATCTTCTTCTGGTGGTGGCGGACATAGGTGCACTCGTCCCGCACCTCGGCCATCAGCACCACGTCGCGGGCCGGATCGAGCCCGTCCAGGGCGGCGAGGCGGTCGGACAGCTGGTCGCCCAGCACCAGGCGAAGGGTGCCCCCGCTCATCCGGCGCTCATCCGGGGCGCCGCCGCAGCAGCAGGCGCACCGAGCCCACGTTGCGCGCGTGCGGATGCACCGCCGCCAGCACCAGCGGCCGGAGGTCGCTCCTGTCCAGCCAGTGCGGCAGCTCGCGCCGCAGGATGCCGCCGTCCGGCCCGGACCCGGCGCCGGTGATGATCTCGACGCAGCGCAGCCGCTCCGCCTGCGCGCGGAGCAGGAAGGCGGGCAGCATGCGGAACGCCGGCTGCGCCGCCTGGCCATGCAGGTCGAGCCGGCGCTGCGGCCTGAGCTTGCCGTTGGACAGGGCACGCCAGCTGGTGTCGTCCAGCCCGCCGTGTCGGACGCCGATCCGCACCGGCGGCCGGATCGGGTGCAGGCGCAGCGGAGGCGCCGTCGCGGCCACGGTCGGGGCCGCCGGTGCCGGCCCGACGGGCTCGTCCGGCGCCGCGGCCACGACGGGTCGCGCCGCCGGCTTCGGAAGGCGGCCCTTCAACGGCCGCACCTCGTGCATGACGTCGAGCCACAGGCGCTGCTCGTCCTGGCCCAGCCGTCGCGCCACCATGCCCTTCTCCGCGCGGTCGGAGGCCTGGAAGGCCTGCCGTCCCGGACGCCCATTGTTCCACGGGGGCGGTCCGGCTGCCAGCGTCGCCCTGGACCGGCAGGACGGCCGGACCGTATGAGCGTCGGCGTGAGGTTCCGTTTGCGCCCGCTCGTCGCCCTGCTGATCCTGGTGGTCCTGGGCGGGTGCTGGACGCGCGGCCGTGTGCAGCCGCTGCAGGCCTTTGACCAGCCGTTCTACCTCGGCATCGCCTTCGACCTCCTCCACCATGGCCGCTTCACCGACGGCTACCGCTTCGCCGGCGGCGACGCGACGACGATCCGGCCGTCCGGCATGCGCTTCACCCCGCTCTACCCGGCCCTGCTGGCGGCGGCGGCGGCGGTCGATCCGCTCCTGCGTCGCGACATGGACTGCCTGGTCGGGCATGGCGGCCACGGAGCCTGCTGCAGCCGCGGCGCCCCGTCGATGCGCTGGCTGCAGTTCCTGATGCTGGCCGGAACGATGGGGATGCTGTGCTGGTGCGGGTGGCGCTGCTCGGGGCGGCGGAGCACCGGCCTCCTCGCCCTCGGGCTGGCGCTCCTCGCCGGGCCGCTGCTGCTGGCCTCCGTCGACTACCTGATGACGGAGATCGTCAGCCTGTTCCTCGTCGTCGCGTCGCAGGCGCTGGCGCTGCGCGCGGTGGCGGCGGACGAGGCGGCGTGGCGTCCCGACCCCGGATGGCTGTTCGCGTCCGGCCTCGTTCTCGGGCTCGCCGTGCTGTCCCGGCCGGCCTTCGCGGTGCTGGCGGCGGCGGTGCTGGCGGCCGGGACGATCGGGCTCGCGGCGGCACCCGGGCGCGCGGCGGCGCGGGCGCTCGCCGGCCTCGCCGCCGGGATCGGCTGCGTCGTGCTGCCCTGGATCCTGCGCAACGCCCTGGTCATGGGCCGGCCGGCGCTGACCTTCGGCTACGCCTCGCACACCCTGGTGCAGCGGCTGTCGTTCGACTCCATGAGCCGGCACGAGTACGGCATGAGCTTCGTGTGCTGGCTGCCCGACGGCACGGGGCTGGGCGCCGCCCTCGCCGGCCGCCACGCCTGCGACCGGTTCGGCTGGAACAGTCCAGACAGCTTCTATGCGATCGGCATCGGCCCGATGCTGAACCGCACGCTGGCGCAGGCCGGCGGCTGGGACCGCCACATGGCGTTCCTCGTGCACGGCTTCCTGCTGCACGACCCGGTCCGGCAGCTGGGCTGGCACGCGCTGGTGACGATCCCGCTGGCCCTGCGCGGGCTCTACATCGACCACTGGTGGGGCTTCGTGCTGGCGCCGGTCTGCGCCTGGATCACGATCCGGGCGCTTCGCAGCCGCGGCCCCGCCGCACGCCGCTTCCTCGTGCTGTGCCTGCCGGGCTGGTTCATGCTCGGCCTGAACGCCGCGGTCGCGGTGGACCAGGTCCGCTACAACCTGATGCTGGTGCTGCCGTTCTCGGTCGCGGGGGCGCTCGCGGTCGAGCGGGCGATCCGGGCCGGGCGCCGCCGTCGTCGGCTCGCCTGGCCGGGCGGCGGCGGCGGGCCGCCGGGACCTGCATCCCGGGGCTCTTGCAGGCCGGCCTGGTTTACGCAAAAATAACGTCTTCGGCAGTATCCTTCCGTTCTGCAGGATCGCTTCGACCGCTCCATGCTGTTCGCGTTCCGCCTGTTCGCGCGCCTGGGCAGCGTGTCCTGCATCCTGCTCGGCGCGTCGGTCACGGCGGGCTGGATGTCCGCCCACCCGGCCCTGCTGGCGATCCGGCCCAGCGCCACCGGCATGTCCCCGCGCTCCGCGGCCGGGATCATCCTCGGCGGCCTCGCCGTCGGCCTGCGCAACGCCGGCTCCGCCCGCATGGCCTTCCGCCTGGCGTCGCGGGCCTGCGCCATCCTGCTGCTGGCGGCGAGCCTGCTGTTCATGATCGGTCACGCGGTGGCGGGACACGACGCGTTCAGGTCGTTCCTGCCGAACCCGGCGACGGTCGGACGCAGCCACGCCGGCCGGATCGCGCCGACCAGCATCTTCTGCTTCGCCCTGCTCGGCGCGTCGCTGTTGTTGTCGGACCTGAAGGGAGCCCGCGCCCGTCGGCTCGGCGATGGTTGCACCCTGGCCGGTGTGCTGGTCGCGGGCCTGGCCATGCTCGGCCAGGTCTATGGCGTGCAGGAGCTGCGGGCGCTCATGGTGTATCGCACCATGGCGCTGCACACGGCGCTCGGCCTGTTCGTGCTGTTCCTGGGCTGCCTCGCCAGCGAGCCGGAACAGGGGCTGACCGCGGTGATCGCGTCCGGCCAGCCGGGCGCGCGCAACTCGCGGGTCCAGCTGCTCCTGGTGATCCTGGTGCCGTTCGGGATCGGGCTGCTGGCGCTGCGCGGCGTGCGCGAGGGGCTGTTCACCACCGGGTTCGCGATGGCGCTGGTGGTGGCCAGCACCGTGGTGTCGCTGGTCGTGCGCATCCTGCACGACGGCAACGTGCTGGACGACCTGGAAAACCGGCGCGGCGCCGCGGTCGCCGCCCAGGTCCGGCTCACCGAGGAGCTGGAGCAGCGCGTGCGCGAGCGCACCGCGAGCCTGGCGTTGAGCGAGGCGCGGCTGCGCACCTACTTCGACAACGCGCCCGAGGGCCTGCTGCTGCTCCGGGTCACGCCGGACGACCGGTTCGTGGTCGAATCGATCAGCCCGTCGCTCCGGACGATGTACCACCTCGGCACGCGGGACCTCGTCGACATCACGCTGGGCACGCTGTTCCCCGTCGACCCCGTGATCGGGATGCCGACGCAGATCGCCCTGTGCCTGAAGTCGGGCCGTCCCTACCGCACCACCACCCGGCGCGAGATCGCGGGGCAGTCCAGGCTGCTCGACGTGATCCTGGCGCCGGTGCCGGCCGGGCCGGACGGGGACCGGCTGATCGCGGCCAGCCTGCGCGACGTGACCGACGCCGAGAAGCGGGAGGAGCAGCTGCGCCAGAGCCAGAAGATGGAGGCGGTGGGCCAGCTCACCGGCGGGCTGGCGCACGACTTCAACAACCTGCTGACCGGCATCGCCGGCAGCCTGGAGCTGATGCGGACGCGGATCGCGCAGGGGCGGACCGCCGAGCTGGACCGCTACCTCGACATCGCGCAGACGGCGGCCGACCGGGCCGCGTCGCTGACGCACCGGCTGCTCGCCTTTTCGCGTCGGCAGACGCTCGACCCGCGCCCGATCGGGGTGGACCGCGTGGTGACCGGCATGGAGGAGCTGATCCGCCGCACCGTCGGTCCGGAGATCGCGGTGGAGGTGACGGTCGAGGTCGGGTTGTGGACCAGCCTGGTCGACGCCAACCAGCTCGAGAACGCGCTGCTCAACCTGTGCATCAACGCACGCGACGCCATGCCCGGCGGCGGGCGGCTGCTGATCGCGGTCGGCAACGTCGTGGTGGAGACCATCACCTCCGCGGCGGCGGAGTCGTCCGCGCTGGTGGATCCGGTGGGCGACCTGCCGCCCGGATCCTACGTCCGCCTGCGGGTGACCGATACCGGCACCGGGATGACGCCGGAGGTGATGGCCCGGGCGTTCGACCCGTTCTTCACCACCAAGCCGCTCGGCCAGGGCACCGGGCTCGGCCTGTCCATGACCTACGGCTTCGTGCGCCAGTCCGGCGGCCACGTGCAGATCGTGTCCGTGCCCGGCGAGGGAACCGCGATCAGCCTGTGCCTGCCGCGCCACCTGCGTCCGGCGGCGGACGCGCCGGTGCCGGTTGCCGTGGACGCTCCCGAAGCCGCCGCGCGCGACGGCACCGTGCTGGTGGTGGACGACGACCATGCGATCAGGACCATCGCCGTGGAGGTGCTGGAAGAGCTCGGCTACCGGATCCTGGAAGCGGAGGACGCGGCGGCAGGCCTGGCGTGGCTGCGGTCGAACGTCCGCATCGACCTGCTGGTGAGCGATGTCGGGCTGCCGAACGGCATGAACGGGCGACAGCTCGCCGACGCGGCCCGGCTGCTCAGGCCCGGCCTCAACGTGCTGTTCATCACCGGCTACGCCGAGAACGCGGTGCTGGGCCAGGACGGGCTGCCGCACGGCATGCAGCTGCTGACCAAGCCGTTCACGATGGAGCGGCTCACCAGCCGGATCGAGGCGCTGCTGAAGCTGCCACGGCCGGCCGGGATCCCCGAGCGGACCGAGGTGCCGGTCGGTTCGTGAGGGCGCTCAGGCCGTGGCCAGGTGTCGGCTCGCCGCCGCCATGCGGTCGGAGGCCAGCAGCATGTAGACGGCGGGCAGCACGAACAGGGTGAACAGGGTGCCGATGGACAGCCCCGAGGCGATCACCAGCCCCATCACGAAGCGCGACGCGGCCCCGGCGCCGGTGGCGAACACCAGCGGCATCACGCCCAGCACCATGGCCGCCGTGGTCATCAGGATCGGCCGCAGACGCAGCGCGCAGGCGCGCTCGATCGCTTCGCGCTTGGACAGGCCCATGACCTGGCTTTCCTTGGCCACCTCGACGATCAGGATGCCGTGCTTGCTGATCAGCCCCATCAGGGTGACCAGGCCCACCTCGGTGAACAGGTTGATGCTGGCGCCGCCCACGCCCATCCAGACGAACAGCAGGGCGCCGGCGATCGACATCGGCACCGAGACCAGGATGATCAGCGGGTCGCGGAAGCTTTCGAACAGGGCGGCCAGCGCCAGGTAGGTGATCACCACCGCCAGCGCGAAGGTGGCGGCGAAGCCGCCGGTCTCCTGCACGAACTGGCGCAGCGGCCCGGTGGTGTCGGTGCCGAAGCCGGCCGGCAGCATCTGGGCCGCGAGGTGCTGGAGATAGTCGTAGGCCTGTCCCTGGGTGACGCCCGGGGCGGGCAGCGCCTGGATGGTGGTGGCGTTGAGCTGCTGGAAGTGGGCGACCTGCTCCGGCACCACGCTGTCGGCGATGTGCGCCACCGAGCGCAGCGGCACCGGGATGCCGCCCGCCACCTTGACGGGATAGTCCAGGATCTGGTCGGGGTTGAGGCGGAACCGGCGCATCGCCAGCGGCTCGACCTTGTAGGAGCGCTGGTCGGTGGAGAAGAAGCCGGTGAAGTTGCCGCCGAGCATGGCGTTCAGCGAGGTGCCGAGGTCGCTCATGGTCAGGCCCAGCGTGGCGAGCTTGGCGCGGTCGACCACGATGGTGGCCTGCGGCTGGTCGATCTTGAGGTCCTTGTCGGCATAGGCGAACAGGCCGCTGCCGCGCACCCGGGCCAGGAACAGGTCCGACACCTGGTTGAGCTGCGCGAAGTCGCCGGTGCTCTGCAGCACGAACTGGATCGGCAGGCCCTGCGAGCCGGGAAGATAGGGATCCTGGTAGATCGCCATCTCCAGGCCCGGGACCCTGGCGAGCTTCTCCTGCACCTCCTCGGCGATGGTGGACGCGCTGCGGGTGCGCTGGCTCCAGTCCTTCAGCTCCAGGCCGCCGAGTATCGTCGGCGGCTGGCTGAAGATGAAGTAGTCCTTCATCTCCGGCACCGACGTGTAGATGGCGACGATGCCCGGGTTGTAGCGGGCGATGTCGTCCAGCGTCACGTCCGGGGCGCTGCTGCCGGACACGGACAGGCTTCCCGTGTCCTCGGCCGGCGACAGCTCGTGCCTGGCGTGGCCGTAGAGGTACCAGGTGCTGCCGAGCACCAGCAGGCCGGCCAGCAGCACCACCGGCTGCACGCGCAGGCTCGCCCGAAGCAGGGCGCTGTAGCCGCGCTGCACCGCGTCCAGCGCGCGCTCGCTGCCGCGCTCCATCCGCTCGGCGAGCGGCATGCGCACCCCCACGGGGCTTCGGGCGCGCAGCAGGCGCGAGCTCATCATCGGCGACAGCGTCAGCGCCAGCAGCGCCGACACGGTGACGGCACCCGCCAGGGTGAACGCGAACTCGATGAACAGGGCCCCGGTGAGGCCGCCCTGCAGGCCGAGCGGGACGTAGGCGGCGATCAGCACCACCGTCATCGCCAGGATCGGCTGCACCAGCTCGCGCGCCGCCGCCACCGCGGCGGCCACGGGCGCAAGGCCGCGGGCGAGGTAGCGGTTGACGTTCTCCACCACGATGATGGCGTCGTCGACGACGAGGCCGATCGCCAGCACCAGCGCCAGCAGGGTGAGGAGGTTGATGGAGAACCCCATCGCCGCCATCATCGCGAAGGTGCCGATCAGCGACAGCGGGATGGTCACCAGCGGCACCAGCACCGAGCGCGGCGAGCCGAGAAAGGCGAACACCACCAGCGCCACGATCAGCAGCGACTCCACGAGCGTGATCACCACCTCGTGGATCGAGGTGCGTATGTAGTGGCCGTTGTCGTTCAGGATCGTGACGTGGATGGCCGGCGGCATCTGCCGGCGCAGCGACGCGATCTGCAGCTGGAGGCTGCTCGACACCGCCAGCGCGTTCGCAGACGGCGTCGGCTTGATGCCGATGTAGATGCCGGCGCGGCCGTTGCCGATCGCCTGGAAGTTGTCCGGGTCGCTGCCGAACCCGACCCGCGCCACGTCGCCCAGGCGGATGATGTGCAGGTTGTCCTGCCGGATGACGAGGTCGCGGAACTGCGCCGCGTCGTGCAGGCTGGAGGTGATGTCGAGGTTCACGCTCACCGCCCCGCCGAGCGTGCTGCCGACGCCGGTGACGAAGTTGTTGTTGCCGAGGGCGGCGTACACGTCGCCGGGCGTCAGGCCGTAGGCGGCCAGCCGCTCGGGATCGAGCCAGACGCGCATCACCACGTTCGGCGCGCCGTTCACGAACACGCTCTGCACGCCGGCGACCGACTGCAGCCGCGGCGCCACCACCCGCTGCACGTAGTCGCTGACCTCGGCCGGCGTCAGCACGTCGCTGTCGACATAGAGGCCCATGATGCCCCCGCCGCTCGAGTACATGCTGATCGAGGAGGCCTGCACGCCGGGCGGGAACTGCGAGGTCGCGGCGGTGACGTAGGACTGGATCTCGGCCAGCGCGCGCGCCGGGTCGTAGTTCAGCTTGAGGTTCACCACGATGTCGGACAGCCCGGTCGAGGAGGTCGAGGTCATGGTGTCGATGCCCTGGGCCTGGCTGATCTTGCCTTCCAGCGGCGTGGTGACGAAGCCGGCGACGGTGGCCGGGTCGGCGCCGTAGTAGCTGGTCTGTATCTCCACCGTGCCGGTGACGGTGCGGGGGAACTTCTCGATCGGCATCGCCTGCTCGGCGCGCAGGCCGAACACCAGCACCAGGATGGAGACCACGCAGGACAGCACGATCCGGTGGATGAACAGGTCGGTCAGGCGCATCGGGCGCTGCTCCTCATTCTTCCGGCGGGTTCGGCGACAGCGCGTCGGGCGGCTGGACCCGGTTGTCGATCACCACCGAGGCGCCGTTGCGCAGCTTGATCTGGCCGGCGGTGACCACCGTGTCGCCGTCGTGCAGCCCCGCGGTCACCACCACCCGGTCGCCCTGCGTGGCGCCCAGCGTCACCACGCGCGAGGTGGCGAGGAACGCCGGCGGCCTGCCGGGCTCGCGCGGCTGCGGGGTGAGCACGTAGACGAAGTCGCCGTACGGGTTGAAGCTGATTGCCGCCTGCGGCACCGCCAGCACCTCGAGCGGCGGCCCGAGGTCCAGGTGGGCCACCGCGAACATGCCGGGCAGCAGCGCGTGGTCGCGGTTGTCCAGGCTGGCGCGCACCGAGGCCATCCGGCTTTGCGCGTCGATGCGGCTGTCCAGCGCCAGCACGTGCGCGTGGAACACCCGGCCGGGATAGGTGTCGACGCCGACCTCCACCGGACGGCCGGGCCGGATGTCGCCCACCTGCTGCTGCGGCACCGAGAAGTCGACGTAGATCGGGTCGAGCGCCTGCAGCGTGGTCACCGCGGTGCCGGGCGGCAGGTACTGGCCGAGGTCGACCTGCCGGATGCCCAGGCGGCCGCTGAACGGGGCGCGCACGATCTTCTCGTCCATCGCCTGCGTCTGCGCCGCGACCTGCGCCTGGTAGCTGCGCAGGTTGGCGGTGTCGAGGTCCAGCGTGGCATGGCTCACCGCCTGCGCCTCGAACTGCTTCTGGTCGCGCTGGAGGTTGGTGGTGTAGAGCGCCACCTCGGCCTGGAGCTGCTGCAGCTTGGCCGGGTCGTCGTACAGGCGCAGGCGCAGCAGAACGGTGCCGGCCTTCACGTCCTCCCCGGACTGGAAGTCGATCTCGTCGACGATGCCCGGCACCTGTGCCGACAGGTCCGCCCCCTGCACCGCGCGCACCTGGCCGTATGCCTTCAGCCGGTCCTGCCAGGGCTGCGGATGCACCACGATGTCGGACACCGTCTGCGGCGGCTCCGCTGTCTGCGCGGTCGCGGCCGGGGCGGCGGCGCGATGCGCGACGTGCCAGACCGGATAGGCCCCGACCGCCAGCACCAGGAGCAGCAGGAGGCAGGCACGAGTCCGCGTCATGGTGGCGCTCCGTCGCAGCTCGGGATGGCGGGGAAGGTCGGCAGGCGGGCTCACGGCAGCGGCGAGCTCAGCAGGCCGGGCGGCGGCGGCGGCAGGTCGTGACGGTGCCACCAGCCGCCGCCCAGCGCCTGGAACAGCAGCACCGTGTCGGCGTAGCGCGCCGCCTGGGCGCGTATCAGCGTGATCACCGCGGTCTGGTAGGTCTGCTCGGCGGTCAGCACGCTGAGGTAGGACACGCCGCCCAGCCTGTACTGCAGGCTGGCCAGCGACAGCCCGCGCTGTCCGGCCTGTGCCGCGGTCAAGGCGTACTGGAGGTTCACCGCGTCGTTCTGCAGCTGCGCCAGCACGTCGGCCACGTTCTGGAACGCGCCGACCACTGTGTTGCGCCAGGCGGCGGCGGCTTCGAGCATCGCCGCCTTCTGGGCGCGCTGCCGGTGCAGCAGCTGACCCGCGTCGAAGATCGGCTGCACCGCCTGGTTCACCAGCGACCACAACCCGTTGCCTGGGCTGAACAGCTGGTGGATGTCGCCGGCCGAGGAGCCGACGGTGGCCTGAAGCGTCACCTGCGGCAGGCGCTGCGAGATCGCCACCCCGAGCGCCGCGGTCTGCGCGTGCAGGGTTTCCTGCGCCGCCAGGATGTCCGGGCGCTGCACCAGCAGCGACGACGGGACGCTCACCGGCAGGGTGTCCGGCAGGGTCAGCTCCTCCAGGGTGATGGCCGGCAGCTCGACCTCGGACGGCGCCTGCCCGAGATAGGCGGCGATCTGGTCGCGGGTCTGCACCAGCTCGGTCTGCAGCGGCACCAGCACCGTCTGCGCCTGCGCCACCTGCGCCTGCTGGGTGGCGACGTCGGTGCCGGTGGCGCCGCCGAGCTGGAACTGCTGTCGCACCGTGTCGAGCTGCTTCTGCTCGAAGCCGATCAGCTGCTGCTGCGCCGCGATCTGGCCGCGAAGCGAGGCCGCCTGGATCGCGCTGGTCACCACGCCCGCACTCAGCGACAGCACCGCCGCTTCCAGCTCGTAGCGCTGGTAGCCGGCCTGCGCGCCGAACTGCTCGATCGCCCGGCGCAGGCCGCCCCACACGTCGAAGGTGTAGCTGAGGTTCAGCTGGGCGTTGTACTGCGTGAACAGTTCCGCCTGCTGGCCCGGGAACCCTGGCTCCTCGAACGACAGCGGCTCCTCCTGCCGGGCGCGCAGCACCTGGCCGGTGACGGTCGGGAACAGCGTGCCCTCCTGCGCCAGCTCCAGCTCCTGCGCCTCACGCAGCGCCTGGCGGGCGGCCTCGAGGTTCGGGTTGTCGCGCAATGCGGCCGCCACCAGCGCCGACAAGGCCTGCGAATGGAACAGCGTCCACCAGTCGCCTGGAAGGTCGGCGCCGTCGGCCAGCGTCTGCGCCGCACCGCCCGCCGTGTCGGAGGACGCGGTGCGCGATGCCGGCGCCTGCTCGTTGTAGCGCCCCGGCGCCGCCAGCACCGGCCGGTGGAAGTCCGGGCCGACCTCGCAGCCGCACAGCAACGCAGGCACGAGAAGCGACGCGAGGAGGGGCGGCAGCACCCTGATCCGGCTTGCCCTGGATGTGTCAACGCGCGCCGGCATGGTTCCTCGTCGCGACCGCCCGGTTGTCGGCGGCGGTCGTTCCCGTGACAGCAGGTTCCGTGCCAGCTGGACGGCGGGGACCATAACCGCTCAAGCGCTTGTTTTCACATTACAACTTGGACGGTCGGTTGCACGGTCGTATCGATGCCATGGCGGCCGCTGCCACAAGATGGCGTCATGTCCCAAATTTCGCAAACGCGCTCGATCCTTGCCGACGGGGTTGGTGGAACGGAAGGGCTAGGCGCGCAGGTTGGGACGGCACAGCATGCGCCGATGCCGAGGCACCAACGGTTCCCGCCGGAACGACGCGATCGGATGCCCGTCCCGTCGCCCGCTTCCGCGCCGGGTCGGGGGCCGGACGGCTCAGGCGGCGCGCGCGGCCTTCATCGACGCGAGCAGCCGGTTGCGCGCGACGCACACGTAGCCGGCGTCCAGGTCGATGCCGATGCCGCGGGCACCTTCCTGCTCCGCGGCCAGCAGCGTGGTCCCGGTGCCCATGAACGGGTCCAGCACCACCGGCGACGGCTTGCCGTGCAGCCGCACGCACATGCGCGGCAGCATGATCGGGAAGGTGCCGGGGTGGTCGAACTTCTGCGACCGGTTGCGCACCGTCTCGTACGGGATGAACCAGCTGTCGCCGCGGCAGCGCAGGTCCTGGGCGTGGCCGCGCCGGGCGATGTTGGTCTTGTCCTTGAACGGCACCCCCACCGCGAGGCGCTTGAGCGGCACCGCGCCGTCCAGGGTGAGGTGGAACACGTGCTCGTGGTTGCGGTGCAGGTAGCGGGCGCTGTTGATCGGCTTGAAGTGGCCGACCGTCTCGTCGCCGATCGAGATCGACTTCACCCAGGTGATGTGGTTCTGCAGCCGGAACAGGCCGCGCAGCCGCACGATCAGCTCGAACGGCAGCCAGGGCATGGCGCTCGACCCGGTGATGTTGAGAAAGAACGACGCGTCGGCGCGCATCACGCGCCGTATGCCGCTCGCCACCTCCAGCATCCAGTCGAGGTAGTCCTGCTCGGCGCGCCGGTCGCCGTAGGAGCGGTAGGCGAGCCCGATGTTGTAGGGCGGCGAGGTCACCACCACGTCGACCGACGCGGCCGGCAGACGCTCCATCACCCGCAGGCAGTCGCCGCGATACAGGATGTGCCGGCCTGCCCATTGCCGGCGGGTGACCGGCTCCATGGCCACCGGATCGCGAGGGTGGGCGGGATGGCGACGAGCCGGATCCGTGTCGAGCGAGTCGAATGGAGTCATGGCGGGATTATCACCAGGACGGCGCTGATCCGGCCAGACTTACGCGCTCCTTTTCACCGGTTGGTCGGCTGCCGCGGCAGAAGCACCACGATCCGGCCGCCGGCGTGCATGGCGCCGGCATCGCGCGCCGCCGCGTCGCCCCAGCCGAAGAACAGGTCGGCGCGGACGGGACCGGACACGTCGGTGCCGAGGTCCTGCGCCAGCAGGAGGCGGTCGAGCGGCGAGCCGTCCGGACGGGTGGTGTCGACGAACAAGGGCACGCCCAGCGGCAGGAAGGCGCGGTCGACGGCGGCCGAACGGAGCGGCGTCAGCGTCAGCCCGAGCGCGCCCGGCGGTCCCTGGTTCGGCGCCACGTCGTCGAGCAGGCGGAAGAACACGTAGTTCGGGTTCTGCTCCATCAGCGGTCCCGCTTCCGCCGGATGGGCGGCGAGCCAGGAGCGGATCGACTGCATGCTGACCGCGTCCGCGCCCAGCTGCCTGCGCGCGACCAGCAAACGGCCGAGCGGCACGTAGGGCTGGCCGTTGCGGCCGGCATAGCCGAGCCGGACGATCTGTCCGCTCGGCAGCCGGATGCGGCCGGAGCCCTGCACCTGCAGGAAGAACAGGTCGACCGGATCGTGCAGCCACAGGATCTCCAGCGCGCGGCCGGCGAGCGCGCCGTGGTCGATCTGCGCGCGGGTCCAGTACGGGACCACGCGGCCGTCCTGCACCCGGCCGGTCATCGGCTGGCCACCGGGACCGGGACCGGACAGCGTGACCAGCTCCGAGGGCCGGCCGTAGACCGGCACCGGGTAGTCGGGGCTTCTCGACAGCGAGCCGGGAAATTGCGGCTCGAAGTAGCCGGTCAGGCTGGCCTGGGGGTCGCCGCGGTCCGACGCCAGGTAGGGCAGGAACCAGGCCTGGAGATAGCGCCGCACGGTCGCCTCGTCGCCGGACGGCAGGGCACGGGCGGCGTGGCAGGCGGGGGCGTAGAAGCCCGCCATGCCGGCCGCGACGCGTGCCTCGGCGGCGCCGCCAAGCCTGGTGTCGACGGGCAGCCGGCCCAGCCGCTCGCATTCGGCCAGCAGCGCCGGCAGCACGCCGTCGAGGCGGTCGCCGTTCCAGCCGGGGATGTCGGCGAAGGCGATCTGCCGAAGGGCGAGCGCAGGCGGCCCGGTGCGGTCGGCGCAGGCAGACAGGAGCAGCGGAACAAGGAGGGCGGCCACCCGCAAGGCGGCGCGCGTCGAGGCGATCATGCAGGCCGTGCGGGGGAAGCGGACGCGACGCGCGGCGCGTCAGGCGCTCCGGGCGGCGGCGAGCCGCCAGGCCGCGCCGTCGGAGCCCTTCGGGCCGCCGATCCAGCGCTCGAACGTCCAGCTGTCGGCCAGTTCCGTCACCGCGTCCGCGCCGGACACCGGCAGGCCGTCGCGGCCGAGCAGCACGCTGACCTGGTCGGACACGAAGCGCACGTCGATCGAGGCGCGCCAGACGGCGTTCTCCTGGACCAGCACGGCTTCCGTGATCTGCATCTGCGTCACGGTGCGTATCTCGGCGCGCTGGGTCTGGCCGGCGGCCTCCCTGGACACGATCGCCGCCTCGAACGCCGTGTAGGCGTCGGCGGTCAGGGCGCCGCGAAGCACGGTGCGGTCGCCCTCGGCGAAGGCGGCGACGATGCGGCGGAACGCGGCCTCGGCCTGCACGAGGAACTGCGCCGGGTCGAAGCCGCGCTCGCGCTCGCGGATGCGGGCCAGCGTCACCCCCACCGGTCCGCCCGGGTCCGGCAGCTTGCGCTCCGGGCCGGCGGGCGTGGGCTCGGCGCGTGCCTCGATGATCGGCCCGGGCGCGCGCAGGCCCACGGGCGGCGCCGCCGGCCGCTCCAGCCCGGTGCGCTTGCCCAGGATGCTGCGCAGGCGCAGCACCAGGAAGGCGGCGAACAGACCCAGCAGGACGAGGTCGACCGGATAGTTGCCGGCGAGAAAATGCATCGAGGATCTCGAT
>CALMVN010000271.1:8308-8700 GCA_937873225.1 uncultured Acetobacteraceae bacterium | reverse complement strand
CGTATAGAGAAGCTTCTTCCCAAGCTACTACTGCATCAACGCTCGGTGCTTTAACCTCAATGGCAACAATAGGTATTGCTAAAATATAGACGGCATAATCGGGTATGTACCCTTTCTTTGCCTTTGTTCCCTTTCCGATATCGAAGGCAGCAAGGAATTCCTTACTCCTGATGCACTCCAGATCGATCGCAAGAAACTCCCCTCGCGTCATAAGCGGCAGTACCACCTGGGTTTCAACATCCCCTTCGGTGGCCAACTCATTAAACGGGGTTAGGCCCATGATTCCTCGCGAAAATGCTTTCGATGTCTATCAGTCGAAGCCCGTTTACACCAAACCGCCTGCTTGTAGCTTCTCCGTCGTCCCCGCCCTGTACTACCTCTCCTTACATATG
>CALMVN010000271.1:0-8298 GCA_937873225.1 uncultured Acetobacteraceae bacterium | reverse complement strand
TTGGCGAAGATGACCACGCGCAAGCCTTGAGCACGCAGCACGGTAACCATAGACTTATATAACCCATCGAGATGGGTTTTTCAAGACCGATGCGCTGCTGCTAGACGCGTTCCTTCATATGATAATGTCCTTTATCGCATGTAATTTGACCCGGACCGGCTCCGCCCCTAAAACGAGCCATGTCCCCTGCCGTGGCCAACGACCCGGTCCTCGCCCAGCTCCGTACGGCCCTCGCCGGCCTCTACGGGTCGCGCCTGGATCGCGTCCTGCTGTTCGGCTCCCGCGCCCGAGGCGAGGCTCAACCTCAGTCTGACTACGACGTGGCCGTGTTCCTCGACCCGCTGGGCGATCGGTGGACGGAACTCGACCGGCTGGCAGACCTGCGCGTGCGCTTCCTCGATGAGACGGACGCCTTCATCGATGCCAAGCCTTATCCTGCAGGCACCTATCGCGACGCCACGCCGCTGATGCACGAGATCCGACGCGAAGGCCTGGAGCTGTGACCGAGGAGGCCAGGATGTTCCTGGCGAAGGCCGCCAAGCTGCTGAGCGAGGCGGAGACGATGCTGTCGGTCAACCTGAACGAGGCCGCCGGCCGGTCTGCCTACCTTGCGGGCTTCCACGCGGCGCAGGCGCTGATCTTCGAGCGTTTGGGCAAGGTCCTAAAGACGCATGCCGGCGTGCATGCGGAGTTCCTACGTCTGACCAGGGATGATACCCATCTCGATCCCGACCTGCGCGTTTTCCTGTCGCGCAGCTACAACCTCAAGGCCATCGCCGACTACGAGACCGATCCGGAAGCCGGTGTGACCCGAGCACGTGCGGCAGACGCCATCGCGACCGGACGCCACTTCGTGACCTGTGTCGAGAGTATGATCAGATGAACAGAAGCCGAGGCTCGGACGATACTCAACGCCGGATCGAAGGTGCATCGCACGAGCCCGACAATGCCGTCCGCTGGCGCAGGCTCGAGCAGACCATGATGAAGGCTCGCAGCTGCTTCAGCAGCCTTCAGGCCGACGAGCTGCAGGCAATCGTCGACGAGGCAGTCACAGCGTCTTCCCGGGCTGCGTGACCTGACCGGCTGATCGTCAGCACAGAACGTTGCCATGACCCTGCCGGCACTGCTTGGTCCGGCCGTGCCTATGCCGGCTCTGGTTGCGGCAGCGGACGAGCGCGCGCGCCTGCGCTTCCTGGAGTTCTTCGCCTCCGCGATCCGCAACCAGCACACCAGGCGTGCCTACCTGCATGCTGTCAGCGACTTCCTGGCTTGGTGCGAGACGGTGGGCGTGGCGTCGATCACCGCGGTGCAGCCGCTGCACGTGGCGAGCTGGATCGAGCTGCAGACCCGCGAGCGCTCGGCGCCAACGGTGAAGCTGCGCCTGGCGGCCATCCGCCACCTGTTCGATTGGCTGGTCACCGGCCAGGTGGTGCCGACCAACCCGGCTGCCTCCGTGCGCGGGCCGTCGCACAGCGTGCGCAAGGGCAAGACTCCAGTGCTCGACCCGGCCGAGGCGCGGCAGCTGCTCGACAGCATCGACGTCTCGACGCCGATCGGACTGCGCGACCGGGCGCTGATCGCGCTGATGGTCTACAGCTTCGCACGGATCGGGGCGGCACTGGCCATGCGGGTCGAGGACGTCTTCATCCAGAACCGACGGCTCTGGGTGCGGCTGCGCGAGAAGGGCGGCAAGCGGCACGAGATGCCCTGCCACCACACGCTGGAGGCCTACCTGCACGCCTATCTGGAAGGGACCGGGATCGGCGAGGACCCCAAGGGGCCGCTGTTCCGGACCATCGGCCGCGGCACCGGGCGGCTGAGCCGCACCGCCCTGCCCCAGGCCAACGCCTATCTCATGGTGCAGCGGCGCACGCTCGCGGCCGGCATCGGCACCCGGATCGGCAACCACAGCTTCCGGGCGACGGGGATCACCGCCTACCTGAAGAACGGCGGCACGCTGGAGAACGCCGCCGCCATGGCCAACCACGCCAGCACCCGCACGACCCAGCTCTACGATCGCAGACAGGACGAGATCAGCCTTGATGAGGTGGAGCGGATCAGGGTGTAGTCTGGCACGTGATAGATTGGATTATCACGTGCTGACAGCTAGCCTGCGTCGCCGAGGGTTCTTGACCAGTCAGCCTATGGCGCCTGCTGAAGCCGGACCGAGAAGCGGCAGCCGGCCCCGTCGGCCGAGGCTAGCGCGATCGTGCCGCCATGGGTGGCGACGATGCGCTGCACGATGGCTAGGCCAAGGCCGGCGCCGCTACGATCGCGACGGTCGCGGCGCCAGAAGCGCTCGAATACCGCCTCGTGCAGCTCGGGCGGGATGCCCGGGCCGTCATCCTGCACCACGACCATGCCGTCCGCCTCGACGCGCACATCGATGCCGGTGCCGTCGCGGGTGTGGTTGATCGCGTTCTCGACCAGGTTGCGCACCACCTGGAACAACTCCTGATCGCGGATGCGCAAACCTGGCGGCGGCGGTACGGCGACCGTGAGCCCGAGCTCGCAGCCTGCCGCGATCGCCATCGGCGCCAGCGCTTCCACCACGGTCGCGCACACGGCGGCCGGGTCCGCGGCGGCGTCCGCGTCAATCACCAGCCGCTCGAGCGAGGCGATCTCCAGCAGCTGAGCGACGATGCGGGTCATCACGCCCACGTCGGACAGCAGCATCCGGCGCGAGGGATCGTTCGGCAGCGTTTCCAGCCGAGCCCGAAGCACGGCAAGCGGCGTGCGCAGCTCATGCGCCGCGTCGCCCACGAACTCGCGCTGCAGGCGATAAGCTGCCTCGGTACGGTTCAGGGCGTCGTTGTAGGCGCCGGCCAGCGGCATGATCTCGTCCGGCAGCCCGTCCAGGCTGAGCCGCCATGCATCGCCGGACCGGTTGGACAGCCGCACCGCCTCGATCACCCCGAGCATCGGCCGCATCGCGCCACGCACCACTGCGAGGTCGATGCCGAGCAGCAGCAGGAGCATTAGGAAGGTGACCAGGGTCGCATACCGAAGGTAGCCGTCCAGGATGTTGTCGAAGATCACGCCCGGCGCCGACAGGTTCCAGCCCACCACCAGCCAGAACGGCTGGCCAGATAGCACGATCGGTTCGACGATAGTGGCAAGCGTCGGCGGATACCGGCGCAGGGTGAGAAAACGTACCCGCTGCGCCCGCCGCAGGTGGGCGAAGCGTTGGCTGAGCGGGTCGTTGCCCTGCAGCCGCATGCGGCCCTGCGCGTCGAGCACTGCGAACACAAACAAGCCGCCTCCCGCTTCCGACAACGGCGTGCGGGCATAGTCGACGCGCACCGCCTGCGCGTTGTCCAGGCTGAGGCCGTTCAGGATCCCGGCTGCCTGCTCGCGCAGCACGTGATGCTCGATGATGCGGCCGCGCACCTGCAGCACGAGGTCGGCGGTGCCCAGGGTGACAAAGGCGGACGCCGCGATGCCGAGCGCGTGCACGACCAGGATGCGCGCGAGCAGGCTGCGCCTGAGCAGGCGCCGCGGCAGCCAGCGCGGCATCACGCAGCACCCGCGCCCGCCGACATGAGGTAGCCGACCCCGCGTATGGTGTGGATCGCCACCCCGGCCTCGTGCTGTTCCAGCCGCTTGCGCAGGCGGTGCACGTAGACCTCGACCGCATTGGAGCCGAGATCGTCCTCCAGCCCGAACAGCTGATCTTCCACCAGCGATTTCGGCACCACTCGCTCGGCACGGCGCAGCAGGATCTCCAGCAGCTGGGTTTCGCGCTGCGGCACGCGCAGCGCCTGGCCGTGCACGGACACCTCGCGCGAGGTGGTGTCGAGCTGCACGTTCGCCAGCTCCAGCATCTGGCCGAGCAGCGCCCCCGGACGGCGCAGCAGGGCGGTGATGCGCGCCTTCAGCTCGGGAAAGGCGAACGGCTTGACCATGTAGTCGTCGGCGCCCAGGTCCAGGCCGAGCACGCGGTCGGACACGTCGCTGCGTGCGGTGAGTACTAGCACCGGCAGGCTGCGCCGACCGGTGCGGAGGCGGTGCAGGATGTCGAGGCCACAGCCGTCGGGAAGACCGAGATCAAGGATCACCAGGGCGTAGTCGCGGGTCTCGATCACCGCAAGCGCCTCGGCGGCGGTGCCGGCGTGGTCCAGAGCAAACGAGGTCGACGCAAACTGCTGGGCGATCAGCGCCGCGAGTTCCTCGTTGTCTTCCACCAGCAAAAGCCGCATCGGCGAGTCCGTCTCGTTCCTGGTCGGGCACTCCGGCATCGGGACAGCAACGTCATCCGCGTGCAGACCTAGAGCATCATTGTGATATCGGAACGGCGCTGACAAGGCACTGTCGGATGCCTCAGCCGCAGCGGAACGCCTTTGTTTCTTCCAGAGCACGATCCGCCGGAACGACCAACGAAGAAGGAGAAGTCGTCCCAGATTTCGAGACATCCTTCTGTACATCTGTGAGCGTCTTCCAGAAGCGATGGAGATCAGGGTGGGATGCTGCTCGACCCGGTTCTGCGGAAGATCGAGTTGCGGCAACGCCATTCACCCCGTGCGCCAGCATGCCTAGTTAACAAAGAGACGAGGAGCAGGCCGTCGATGGGCGGCGGCGGACGTGACGAGGTCTATGGCGGAACAGATCCAGGAGAGGCCGCCCATGCTCGCCGACATGGGGCACGATGCCGCTGACCTCACCATGATCCGGCGGGCGAGCCTGGGCGTGACCCGCCAACCCGTTTCCAGACCCTCCAATCAAGACTTGCCCGGGACGTGAAGCCGGAAGCCGGTGTAGCCATCCTGCTGGTCGAATAGGTAGTTGAACCCGTTCAGGAACCTCACGCTCGTGTTGACGAAGGTCGGCTCGATGGCCGTATCGGCGTCGGACGGTGTGAGGTTGCGGACCAGCAACAGGCGATCCGGAGCGACCGCCGCGGTTACGGCAACCTGGAACCCGTAAGCCGCCGACAGACCGACCGGAACCTGTCCGTTCGAGATGCCGATCCGGACGTCCGTGTCCGGTTGCAGGGTGGTCCAGCTGGTGTAGTCCCCTTTCGCGGCGGCGGCCTCGATCGTGGCGCAGCTCTGCGTGTCATAGGCGGGATGCTCCTTCGTCCGGTCCTCGCACGCCGACACGGTCAGCCCCTGGCTAACGGCGTAGGGAACCGTCATGTACATGTCCGTGACCCCGGTATCGATGAGAACCTGGCCCTGCGTGGACTGGCCGTTGACCATGATCGCGACGTCCTGCGGCAGCCAGTCGTCGTTCTCCGGATGGTCCTGGTCCTGATGTGCCGGATCCGGTTGCAGCGTCGTCAGCTCGAAGTCCCGCCCCGTGAGCTGCATCGGGTTGACGCCGACCTGCACCCCCTCGGCGGTCACGACGTAGCCACGCCTGACAGTGCCGTCGTTCTGGGAGGCGACGTGGGTGAACGGGTTACGCGCCGGGGTGAAGGTCTCGTCGCCGTTCTTGTCCTGCCGGCCGAAGCCGATCCCCATCATCGCGATGCCGGTAGGGTGCGACGTGGCTTGGCAGTGCCGGGCGTTCTTCGCGCAGGACACCTTGTCGACGATGAGGAAGTCGATCGCTTCAGTCGTCACCGACCTGCCGTTGGCACCCTCGACGGTGATGGGCGCGTGGCCAGTGGTGCCGGACATGGTCTTGCCGGAGGAGGAGTAGGTGATCGAGCCCGGCTCGCCCGTGTCGATCCCTGCATCGTTGCTGCCAAAAGCGTCCCGCGAGATCACGATCCCGACCGATCCGGTGTCCATCACCGCATGCGTGCCCACCACAGGGGCGCCGCCGGCCCAGATCTTTACCGCCAGCTCGGGGCTCTTCTCGATCACCCCACCGACCGTGGGCTGGTTGACATAGGACAGGAACACGCCGCCCGGATCGGGCAGTGGATTGCCGCCGGGCGCGGCCATCGCCGGGGCCGCGATCGCGGAAAGCAGCACGGCCGGCAGGGCAGCCATTGTCAGGGCGTTTCTCATCGACTTGTCCTCGATCTTGTCCGGCGGACGATCCCAACCGGCTTCGAGGAGCAGTCTGGTCGAGCGTGCTTACAGCTGCCTTACATCCGGTTCCGGAACGATGCGAGCCGAGAATGGCCGTTGCGCGTCCGCCGCATACATCACTCGCTACCGTCCCAAAGCTATTTACATTCCATCAAACGGGCGTTTGGGTCTGTAAATTGACGTGACGTCAGGGCCGGTGATGTCGTATGAGACATCATGTCGCTGCGGGTGCTGCTCGATACCTCGGTGGTCCGGGCCGGCTTCACCAGCAGCGCCGGAGCGTCGCGGCGGCTGCTGCAGGCCGTGCTGATGGGGAGGGTCACCGCCATCGCATCCACCGCCCTCATGCTCGAGTGCGAGGACGTCCTGCTCCGCCCCAAGACCCTGGCACGGGGCGGCGTCTCCGCGCAGGACGCGCTCGGCTTCCTCGATGGCCTGTGCGCGGTGTGCCGGCCCGTGACCGTGCGGGTGCGCTGGCGGCTGCAATCGTCTGACAGCGGCGACGACCTGGTGATCGACGCGGCGGTGAACGGCTTGGCCGACACCATCGCCACCTTCAACCTGCGCGATCTGCGCGTGCCGGCCGCTCGCTTCGGCATCGCGGCCGAGCTGCCGGCCGGCATTCTGAGGAGGATCGCGTGAGCACCTTTCCCTTTCGCATGCCCGAGGACCTCAAGGTCGCAGTGGCCGCCCAGGCCGAACGCGCAGGCGTCAGCCTCAACCAGTACCTGCTCTCCATCGTCGCGGCCCACGCGGGGTCCCAGGCTGAGACGGAGCGCTACTTCGCCGCACGAGCGGCGCGCTCCAGCCCGGGGCGAGCGTTGGAGATCCTGGCCCGTGCCGGTCAGAACAATCCGCCCGAGCCCAGCGACGAGTTGCCACCCGACCTCGCATCGTGAGCACCCCGCGCGTCGTCGCCTACTACCGCGTCAGCACCGACAAGCAGGGCCGTAGCGGTCTCGGCCTGGATGCGCAGCGTGCCGCGGTGGAGGCCCATGTCGCGGGCGCCCGCGGTGCGGTCTGTGCCGGGTTCGTGGAAGTGGAGAGCGGGCGCAAGCGTGATCGTCCCCAGCTCGCCGCGGCGCTGGCGGCCGCCCGCGCCCACCGCGCCGTGCTGGTGATCGCCAAGCTCGACCGCCTGGCGCGCAACGTGCACTTCGTGTCCGGGCTGATGGAGAGCGGCGTCGAGTTCGTGGCCGCCGACATGCCGACCGTCAACCGGCTGACCGTGCACATCCTCGCCGCGGTGGCCGAGGAGGAGGCCCGCATGATCTCGGCCCGCACCAAGGCGGCGCTCGCCGCCGCCAAGGCGCGCGGCGTGCGGCTCGGCAACCCCAACCTCCTCGCCGGCTCGCCCGAGCAGGCGCGTGCCGCCAACGCGGTGAAGATCGGGCGGGCGCAGATGCGGGCGGCCGACGTGCTGCCCTTCATCGAGCAGGCCTGCCGCGCCGGCGCCACCACCCTGCAGCAGCTCGCTGACGCGCTCGCCGCTCGCGGCGTGCCCACACCCTCCGGCAGCGGCGCGCGCTGGCACCCCGTGCAGGTAGCGCGAGTCATGGGACGCTATCGTGAGGTTGATCCGGTGACCTCGCCAGCGTCTGTGGCGGCAACTCCATGACCTGAACCCAGCCGTGTAGGCGTTAGCCCGTGGAGGAGCCTCTTATTGTTGATGGAACCTTCCAAATGATCTCAAGGCCAGGCTGTCAGCAGCGTTCAAACGCATGGGAACAGAAGATTTACGTAAGACATCTTTACGTAAAGTGAGATATGTAGGAGGGTGAGGTATCTTTACAGGAGCGTCCATGCCCGTCCTCACCATTGCCAGCCGTAAAGGTGGTACAGGGAAATCTACAACTAGCGTGGCAATCGCAAGTTTGCTTGATGCCGAGGGTGTAGACATCGGCTTATTAGATACCGATCCAAATCAAGGAGCCTATCGCTGGGCGACGCAAAAATATGGTGGAACCACACTCAAAGCCTATGCAGAGTCCGACACGGAAAAGCTAGCGGAGCTGCTTCCCACGCTCGCAGCTCGTCATGCGGTTCTAATTGTCGACACAGCGGGCTTTGGTAACCAAGCTGCTACGGTGGCGATGGCTGGCGCCGATGGCGTACTAGTTCCAGTTACCCCAGGCGAGGGTGATGTGGTCGAGGCCGGACGAACAGTCGGGTTTGTCGAAGGCTTGGCAAAAATGGCTCGTCGACCGATCCCGGTGCGGGTTTTACCAAACCGTCTTCGGCGCAACACAACGCTGACAAAGCATGTTCTTGCAGAGATGGATGCCAACGGTCTTCCAAGGCTCAAAGCTAGCCTAAG
>CALMVN010000270.1 GCA_937873225.1 uncultured Acetobacteraceae bacterium | reverse complement strand
CCGTTGGTCAGGGTGTGGATGCGGGCATCCACGATCGACGCGCCGGCGACGGCGAGCGCGCCGGCGATGCGGCTGAACAGGCCGGCATGGTCGGCGGCGTAGACCGTGACTTCGGTCACCGCGCGCGCGGGCAGCGGCTGGGTGTCCACGGTCAGCGGCGCGCCGCTCGCGTGGCTGTCGCGGATCATGCGGGCGTGGCGGGAGTAGGTCTCGGTGTCGAACGAAACAAAATAACCAACATAGCCGAGCAGCAGGAACGAGGCGATCTCGGGCGCGGTGAAGCCTTCCTCCTCCAGCAGCACGGTCACCGCCTCCTTGGCGCGGGCGACGCGCACGTCGCGCTCGGTGGTGGCGAGGCCGCCGGCCAGCACCTCGGCGACGCGGGTGTAGATCTCGCTCATCACCGTAGCATTAAAAAAAATCCACACCTTGGCGCTGACCGCGCGCATGTCGATCACGGTCAGCACCAGGAGCAGGCGCAGCCGTTCCGGCGACTGGATGGTGTCGGCCAGGTCGAGAATGGTCTTGGGGTCGTCGATGTCGCGGCGGAACGCGGTCTGGCTCAGCAGCAGGTGGTGCAGGATCAGCCAGGAGACCGTCTCGGTCTCCTCCGCCGACAGGCCGAGCGCCGGACACAGCTCCAGCGCCATCTCGGAACCGAGCTCGGAATGGTCGCCGCCGCTGCCCTTGGCGATGTCGTGCAGCAGGGTGGCGACGTAGAGCGCGCGGCGGGATTGCAGGTCCTCGACCAGCTCGTTGGCGACCGGGGTTTCCTCGTGCAGATGGCCGGCTTCCAGGGTGCCGAGGATGCGCACCGCCTCGATGGTGTGCTCGTCCACGGTGAACACGTGGTAGGTGTCGAACTGCATCTGGCCGACGATGCGCGACCAGGGCGGCAGGAGGCGGCCGAGCAGGCCGGTCTCGTTCAGCACGTGCAGCCAGCGCGCGCCGGACTGCCACGGCTCGCTGCGCCGGATCTCGTCGCGTCGCGCATGGGCGTCGCGCTCGGCGCTCGGACGGCGGGCCGGCCGCTCGCCGCAAAGAAGGTCCAGCAGGATGCGGCTGGCTTCCGCGTCGCCGCGCAGCGAGGCGGCGCGGCGCTCCCAGCGGATCAGCGCGTGCATCGCCAGCGGGTGGATGGCCAGCTTCCGGGCGCGTGCCAGGGCGAGCAGCCGCAGCATCATGATCGGCCGCTCGTCGAACGACACGCCGGGGGCGGGCATGATCTGGCCGTCGGCGAGCACGAACCCGGCCTCGCGCAGCGCCCCGTCGGTGGCCGGCATGACGGCGGGCGGTCCCAGCGCCTCGCGCAGCACCTGCGGCTCCAGCACGTGCGTCAGCCGCATCACCTCGCGCGCGGTCAGGAAGTAGTGGCGCATGAACCGCTCGACGCCGACCTGCCGGCCGTGCCGGGTGTAGCCCATGCGGGCGCCCACCACCGGCTGCATGTCGAAGGTGAGGCGCTCCTCGGCGCGGCCGGCGACGTAGTGGAGGTGGAAGCGAACCGTCCACAGGAAGTCCCAGGAGCGGCGCGCCCGCTTGGCTTCCTGCTCGGTCAGCAGCGGGGCGCCGCCGCCGACCGGCCTGGACAGGTCGGACAGCGAGCGGATGCCGAGCACGTAGCGGCCGAGCCAGTACAGCGTCTGCATGTCGCGCAGGCCGCCGCGTCCCTCCTTGATGTTGGGCTCGACCAGGAACGGGCTTTCGCCGTAGCGGCCGTGCCGGACGGCGCGCTCGCGCTGCTTGTCGGCGATGAAGCCGGAAGCGCCCGCCTCGACGCAGGCGACGATGGCGCGCGCCTGGAACATGGAGAACAGGGCGTCGTCGCCGGCGATGCGCCGGGCGTCGAGCAGGGTGGTGCGGACCGTGGTGTCCTCGGCCGCCTCGGCGATGCACTGGCTGACCGAGCGGGTGGCGTGGCCGACCTTGAGGCCCAGGTCCCACAGGAAGTAGAGCATGAACTCCACCGCCGACAGGACCGATGGCGCCGGCGCCTCGTCGGTGAGGAACAGCAGGTCGATGTCGCTGAACGGCGCCAGGGTGCCGCGGCCGTAGCCGCCGGTGGCGGCGATCGCCAGGGTGCGGCCAGGCGCATCCGGGCCGGGTGCCGCCAGCTGTTCCTGAAGCGCGTCGTTCAGGGCGAAGTCGTGCAGGGCGCGTATCAGCCCGTCGGTGAGGGCGGCGAGCGCATGTGCCGCGCCTTCGCCGTCGAGTCGGTGCTGCTCGAAGCCGTCGCGCACGCTTCCCTGGATGCGCGCCAGGTGGCGCCGGAACACGGCAAGCGCCGCGGCGCGCGGAGTCGGTCCCGCGTCCGCGGGCCTGGCGAGCGCCGAGGCCAGGGAGCGGGCGGCCTCCTCCGGGTCCAGGAACAAGGCGGCGTGGGTCGGCATGCCACGCTAATCTAGCGCGTCGGCGTCCTGTGTGACAGCAACATCGTGCAATGCAGCAAAAATCGTGCGAAGCCGGTAGAGCGCGTCCAGCGCCTCGCGCGGGCTGAGCCGGTCGGGGTCGAGCGCCGTCATGGCCTCGACCAGCACCGGCGGCAGGCCGGAGGTGGCGGGAAGCGCCGGTGCCGGCTCCTCGGCGGCGGCGAACAACGGCAGGGGTGGCGCCGCGGCGGCACGCGCCCGCTCCAGGCTGGCCAGCAGGCGCCCGGCCCGTCGCACCACCGGTTCCGGCACGCCGGCGAGCCGCGCCACGTGCACGCCCCAGCTCCGGCCGGCAACCCCGGGAACCACCTCGTGGCGGAACACCACCTGTCCCTTCCATTCGCGCACGCTCATGGTGTGCGGGCACAAGCCCGGCAGCGTCTCGGCGAGCTGGCCCAGCTCGTGGAAGTGGGTGGCGAAGATGGTGCGGCAGCGCTGCGCGCCGTGCAGCGACTCCAGCACCGACCAGGCGATCGCCAGGCCGTCCAGGGTCGAGGTGCCGCGGCCGATCTCGTCCACCACCACCAGCGAGCGCGGGCCGGCGCCGTTCAGGATCGACGCGGTCTCGGTCATCTCGACCATGAAGGTGGAGCGGCCGCGTGCCAGGTCGTCCGCGGCGCCGACGCGGGAGAACAGCCGGTCGACCAGACCGATTCGCGCCTCGTCGGCGGGCACCGGCAGCCCGGCCTGCGCCAGCACCACCGCGAGGGCGGCCTGGCGCAGGAAGGTGGACTTGCCGGCCATGTTGGGGCCGGTCAACAGCATCACCCGGCGCTCCGGGGACAGGTCGCAGTCGTTGGGGGTGAAGCGGCCGGTGCGCGCCAGCGCCGCCTCCACCACCGGGTGGCGGGCGTTGCGGAGGCAGAACGCGGCGTCGTCGCTCAGCACCGGGCGGCACCAGCGTCCGCCGAGCGCCACCTGCGCGCAGGACTGCGCCACGTCCAGCAGCGCCAGGGCGTCGGCGATCGCGGGCAGCGCCGGCTGGCGCAGCGCCTCGGATACCAGCGTCCCGAACACCAGGCGCTCGCGCGCGGCGGTGCGGTCCGCCGCCTCGGTGATGCGGCGGTCGAGGTCGGCCAGGGCGTCGGTGGAATAGCGCGCCACGCTGGCGGTGCCCTGGCGCAGCACCAGCGTGTGCTTCTCGCGCAAGGCGGCCACGGCGGAGACCGGCAGCTCGATCACGTAGCCGAGCTGGGCGTGGTGGCGGATCTTCAGGCTGGCGACGCCGTAACGCTGCGCGTAGTCGAGCGTGAGCGAGGCGATCACCTTGCGGCTGTCGTCGCGCAGGGTGCGCTCGGCATCCAGCTCGCCGTCGAAGCCGGGGGCGATGACGCCGCCCTCGTCCAGCCGCGCCGGCAGCTCGATCGCCAGCGCCCGGCGCAGCACGGCCTCGAAGGCGGTGCCGCGGCCCAGCGCGTCGCG
>CALMVN010000269.1 GCA_937873225.1 uncultured Acetobacteraceae bacterium | reverse complement strand
GTCGTGGGGAGGTGCAGGTTGGCGGCGTGCGAGGGAATGGTCGGCGGGTCGGTGGTGGCGGCGCCCGGCCTGGGATCGGTCTCCGTGGCCAATGGGGGACCAAACGGTTCCGAGATCTGAATGCCGCGGATCATGGAACATGCCTGCGAACCGTTCCCGAGAACGGCAGTCGCGGGCTGTCGGATCCTTTGCGGACGATGCCGGGACGGCGTGGGCGATGGAATGCCGATACCATGGAGGCGGCGGAGGACAGCTCGTTGATGCAGGCGTCGTCACGAGTTGGAGGAGACGCATGACCGCTTGCCGGCCAGCCCGGCTGCTCTTGGCAACCGACGTCGAGTAGGCGGCGGCCGCCGCAGCGGCCTTCTGGCGGACTGCCAGCTTTCCGTTTCACATCACGTCGAGGCGGACCATCCGGTCCCGGTCAATCATGCCTTGGGGATCGGGCCAGGCGAGCGGGTTGCGCCAGGCAGGCGGTGCGGCGAAAGGAAGTGGATGCCTGAAGGACATACGGTGCACCGGCTTGCGGGCGCGTTCAGGACGCGGTTCGTCGGCAAGACTGTCGAGGCGAGCAGTCCGCAAGGACGGTTCGCCGACGGAGCGGCGCTGCTGGACGGGCGAGTGCTGCGTGCGGCCGAAGCGCATGGCAAGCAGATGTTCCTGATGTTCTCCGACGAGCTCTGGCTGCGGGTTCATCTGGGACTGTATGGGATGTGGCGGTTCGCCGGGCCGGGGCTGGCGGGTTTCGGGCGCCGTACCATGCGGGTGGCGGCGGGCGAGCGGGTCGTGTTTCCGCCGGAGCCTCGCGGCCTGGTGCGGCTGCGGCTGCTGACGCGAGGCAGCGTGGCAGACCTGAGCGGCCCTACAGCGTGCACGGTGATCTCGCCTGCGGAAAAGGCGGTCGCAATGCAGCGGCTGGGCGAGGATCCTCTGCGGGACGATGCCGATCCGGGACGGGCGTTCGCCAAGGTCCGTGCGTCGCGCTCGGCGATCGGGCTGCTGCTGATGCGGCAGGACATCGTGGCGGGCATCGGCAACATCTATCGCGCGGAGATCCTGTTCCGGGCGCGGGTGGATCCGCACCGGCCCGGACGGGAGATCCCGGCTTCGGTGTGGGACGCGCTGTGGACGGACCTTGCGGTGCTGATGCGGGACGGAGTCGAGACCGGACGGATCGTGACGACCGAGCCCGCGGACCGGGGACGTGCTTCGGGCAAGGCGCGTCGGGACGATGCAAGCTACGTCGCGCACCGGGCGGGGCGGCCGTGCCGGGTGTGCGGGACGCCGGTGCTGGGGGAGCCGATGGCGGGGCGGACGCTGTACTGGTGTCGGGTGTGTCAGACCGGGTAGGAGACGCAGGCGGCAGGCGCCGAGGCAGACCCGACTGACGCATTGTTTCGCGCTGTTCCTTACCGCTTTCTGGAAAAGCGGGGAGCGACGTTCGACCTTGCGACGAGCAACGAGCTACGCGGCCGCGACCCGCTCGGCTGCCGTCAGATCGGTCCGGCGACGGCCATTCGGCAGGCGGGCAGTGCCGGACGGAAGTTCCGCCTGGCAGACGGCGGCCGTGAACAGCTGCCCGGATGGCTGGTCGAGGATCCAGTCCGCGACCTTCTGCACCGGATCGGCGCTGATCATGACGGACAGCATGGTGATGTCGAGCACGAGCATCAGTCGAACCGGGGCGGCTCGCGGGCCGGTTCGCGTTGGGGCAGTTCGAGATCAACTCCTCCCAGCAAGCCCAAGCGTGCCCGCACGCGGTCCGGTTTGGTGGGCCGCCTTGAGGCGTCAGGGCGGCCTGAAGGATGTGGCCCGCCTCGGCCTCCATCGAATGCCCGTGTTCTGCCGCACGGATGCGCAGGCGCTGCTTGATCGCTGGATCAAGATTGCGAACGGTGACGGACGCTGACCGCTCTCCATCTGCATACGACGGCGTAATCGATGGTTCCGGTGATGGCGACCGGCATGGCGCCGAGGATCGTCGGCGGGCGGTTGTGGGCCGCCGAGGGAGTTCCAGGGGCGGTTCTACCTGGGGCGATGTCGCACTAGATAGGGAGGATGTCCGACATCCCCCCGCCCGCCGCCGTTCCGGCCCTGATCGCCGGCTATGGCAGGGTTTCGCTGCTGACGCCGGACGGGGAGCTGCTCGTGCTGGAGCGGGCGGAGGCGGTGGCGCTGCTGCGGGAGATGCCGCCGCCGCTGGTGGTGCATGCGCCGTCCAGTGCGCGTCGGCTGGGATGCAAGCAGTTGCAGGCGTACGACCTGCTGGAGCTGTTCGCGTTCGTGCTGCCGGCGCGGGCGGCGGCACCCACGCCGCGGGGGCTGGCGCTGGCGCTGGGGGTCGAGGCGGAGGTGATCGGCAGCAGCGTGGATGCCAGCCTGCTGCCGGAGCTGGCGGAAATGCTGCTGGAGCGGGCGGCGCAGCTCGCGCACACGCCGTCCGGAGCGGAGAGGGGGGCGCTGGCGCTGCGGCTGCGGCAGGCGGGGTGGAGCTGGGGGGCGCCGC
>CALMVN010000268.1:598-3240 GCA_937873225.1 uncultured Acetobacteraceae bacterium | reverse complement strand
GTTCAGGATGTGCTCGGCCACTTCCTCGTCCACCGCGTCGCGGAGTTCCACCCCGGGCAGCGGCAGCTGGAAGCTTTCGGCCACCTGCAGCACCTCTCGGATGTCCGGCTCGATCTCGCGCAGAAGGTCGAGCGTCGGACGCGCACGACGCTCGACGGGGAACCGCACCACGTTGTCCGTGCCGGTCACCAACTCGATACGCATGACGTCCTCCTCTCGGATCTGGGCGCAGACTAGACCCGGCTCGCCCCGGCCGCAAGCTAAATAGTTGATATGATTGTGTTTTCTTGTCAGGGTCGGAGCACGACATCGGCCGCCGCCTGCGCGGTGACGTCTTCGGGCGTAGCGGGGGCCTGCGGCGGCGGTGCCGGCATCGCCCTGGCCGCCAGCCCCATGACCCGGTAGGGCCCATGAGGCACGGGATCCGGCTCGTCGAGGCGCACGTCGCGCAGGAAGCCCACGTGCAGGCCCAGCGTTGCGGCGGCCGACGCCGCGCGCTCCTGCAGTTCCTTCAGCGCCGCCGTGGTCGCCTGGTCGTGCGCCTTGCGGCGGAGCGCCGGCGAGAGCTGCCAGTCCAGCGACGCGGCAGCCAGTCCCTGCTGCTGCAACGTGCCCGCGAGGTCGAGCAGCGCGGGACCATCCGCGCCGCGCAGTTCCAGCGTCTGCTGCGCGGTCCAGGTGGGCCGCTTATCGTCGTTCGGGGACACCGAGTAGCCGATCGCCCGTGCTTCGACGCCAGCGACACTCTGGGCGGCCTCCATGCCGGCCGCGATCATCTCGTTGACGCGCCGCTGCGCGGTCGCGGCGGCCGGCGCCGTCGCCTGTGCCACCAGGTCAGCCACCAGTTGATCCGGGGAGGCCTGGACCGAGCCGGTTGCCGAAAGGTGCAGCATGGTCACCGCCCGGGGCAGGGCGTAGTTCGCCGGTGGCTGTCCCTGGTCCTGCGCCTTCACGGGTTTGGTCAGGATGGGGATGAGGATCAACAGGCCTCCTGCGAGCAAGCGTTGGCGGCGCATCGCTGATCTCCTCCCTCGTGTTCAGGCGCAGCCTGCGGCAGCATGGTGCGAACCGGTAGCGCTCGGATGGGCAGGGTCGAAGCCAACTAGCGGGAGTCGCGCGTGAGCACCTTGAGCCCGGAGCCGAGAGCCAAGTCAGAGACCTATGCCCAGCAGGAATCTCCGCCGAGCGTCGTCCAGAAGACCCGAGACTTCTGGTAGTAAGGGCGACTTACGGCTCGGCATCGTTCGAACGAACCTGGGCACTCAGGTGCCGTGAAGGCCATTACAAAAGCGGAGACTGTTCAGTGCCAGGCAGAGGCTGCTCTGCGCCCATCCCGGACATTCCGGATAGCCTCCTGACACCCCGGAAGCGGACATTCATCTTGATTGTCTAATGCGTTTGATCTGGCCGTCGAACATGGTCGCCAATGCTCATTTCCTGCCGCCCTCTCGCGGCTCAGGAGATCGTCCATGGAGTGCTCAAAGCCGAAAACTGCGGCTGCCATCACCCGGCCCGTGGTGCCCTGGAACAAGGGGGCATTCGTAGGGCCTAAGCCGCCGCTGAAGCCCAAGCAGGTTGGTCCATCCGCCTCAACCTGCAACGGGAAGGCCGGATCCGCGACCTAGCTCTATTCGATCTTGCCATCGACAGCAAGCTCCGGGGCTGTGATCTAGTGCGGCTGTGTATCGGACAAGTCGTGATGAATGCCGCCGCCCGGCACCGCGCGACAATCGTTCAGCAGAAGACCGGTAAGCCGGTGCAGTTCGAGCTCACTGAGCAGACGCGGGAGAGCCTGATTACTTGGCTGACCCACCGAGCGGGTGGGCTGCAGGAGTTTGTGTTTCCAAGCCGCGCCAACGGCACCAACCACCTCAGTGCACGACAATATGCCCGGCTGGTGGGCGACTGGGTCGAGGGCATCGGGCTGGCCCGCTCGGCTTACGGCACGCACAGTCTGCGCCGGACCAAGGTGGCGCTAATCTACAAGCGAACGGGCAATCTGCGCGCGGTGCAGATCCTGCTCGGCCATACGAAGTTAGAGAGCACGGTGCGTTATCTGGGCGTAGATGCCGAGGACGCGTTGACTCTGTCCGAAGCCACCGAGGTATGAAGCGCCAACGTCACCCCTACCACTGAGCGAAGCCTGGGCAGAGGCGGGCATCATGCAGAAGCTTGCTGCTCGCCCACCCTTGAGCATATATGACTACTGTAGTCACATGGATGAGCCGATGCACGAAATCCAGCTGCGGGATGCTAAGGCCACGCTGTCTGCGGTCGTTGACCAGGCTCGGCAGGGCGAACCCTCGATCATCACCCGGCACGGCCGTCCGGAGGCCGTGGTTCTCAGCTTCGAGGAATGGCAGCGCCTGTCGCAGATCCCCTCGTTCGGCCGGCTGTTGATGGAAGCTCAATTGGACCCGGAGGACCTGCCGAAGCGCGAAAGTGGCCTGCGCGGGACCGATCTCTGAGCCTTGTACCTCGTCGATACCAACGTCCTCTCGGCAAGCGCGCCAACCAAGGCTGTGCCACGGGAGGATCTGCGGGAGTGGATGAACCGCAACAGCGTTGGCCTCTATCTGTCGGTGATCACCATTGCGGAAGTAGAGGACGGCATCGTCCGGAGCCGCCGCGCTGGCGCCCCC
>CALMVN010000268.1:0-588 GCA_937873225.1 uncultured Acetobacteraceae bacterium | reverse complement strand
GTGCTGCACCTATACGGCAGCCGAGTCCTTCCGATTGATGTCGCAACGGTCCGGCGAATTGGCTTGCTGGCGGATCACGCCCGAGGGCAGGGGTACGATCCAGGGCTAGCTGACCTTGCAATCGGAGCGACGGCGGCCGTCTGGAGCTATACAGTCCTGACCCGCAACCTGCGCCACTTCGCTCCACTTGGGATTCCAGTGTTCGATCCATTTGAGGCGCTTCCCAAAGACGTTCGCCGCTGACGCGCTGTGGCTTCCGCGAAAGCGACTACGCACCTCATCTCGGATGTTCAGGCTTTCGGGGCACCTGCCCGGAGGCGCCCGGAGGCGGACATCCGAACCTGCTTGTCACGTGCCTCTGCGTCATGTTGGGAGGCGCGCCAACGTCACCTGCCTTGCGACCGCGCTCATGGATAACAGCGCGAGCAAAACAACGCGCGCGTAGCCCGGCAACGCATCTTCTCCGCTGTACGACAGGCAGGTCTGACGGTCTACCGGCACGTGCCTTGGGGCTCCGATCTAGAGCCGGTTCGAGCTAGACTCCGTTATTATAGCGCACCGACCCCGCGGCGCCGCACGAGCCGAAGG
>CALMVN010000267.1:1023-30880 GCA_937873225.1 uncultured Acetobacteraceae bacterium | reverse complement strand
TCGCTGATCGCGGTGCTGATCCCGCTGCTGTTCATGGGCGACGTGGTGGGCCGGCTGTTCCGCGAGTTCGCGGTGACGCTCGCGGTCACCATCGTGATCTCCGCGGTGGTGTCGCTGACCCTGGTGCCGATGATGTGCGCGCTGCTGGTGCGCCACCGTCCGGCGGACAAGCGCTACCGGATCGACCTCGCCGCCGAGCGCGGCTTCGACCGCATCGTGTCGGGCTACGGCCGTGCGCTCGCCGTGGTGCTCGACCACCAGGCCCTGACCCTGCTGGTGGCGCTGCTCACCCTGCTGGCCACGGTCGCGCTGTACGTGGTGATCCCCAAGGGCTTCTTCCCCGTCCAGGACACCGGCGCGATCCAGGGCATCTCGGAGGCGGCACAGGACATCTCGTTCGGCGCCATGGCGTCGCGGCAGCAGGCGATGGCGGACGCGATCCTGCAGGACCCGGCGGTGCAGGGCCTGTCCTCGTTCATCGGCGTCGACGGCACCAACACCACGCTGAACAGCGGCCGGTTCCTGATCACCCTGAAGCCGCGCGGCCAGCGCCCCTCCGCCACCGCGGTGATCGCGCGGCTGGACGACCGGCTGCGCCGGGTGCCCGGCATCACCCTGTCGATGCAGCCGGTGCAGAACCTGACCATCGACTCGACGGTCGGGCGGGCGCAGTACCACTTCTTCCTGGAGAACCCTTCCGGCGGCCTGTTCGCGCAATGGGTGCCGAGGCTGACCGGACGGCTGGCCCAGATGCCGGGCTTCATCGCCGTGACCAGCGACATGAACACCAACGGCCGCGCGTTGGACCTAGTGATCGACCGCCCGACGGCGGCGCGCTTCGGCATCACGCCGGCCACCATCGACAACGCCCTGTACGACGCGTTCGGCCAGCGCATCGCCTCCACGCTCTACACCCAGTCCAACCAGTACCGGGTGATCCTGCAGGCCGACACCGGGCAGGCGCGCTCGCTGCAGCAGGCGCTCAACGGGATCTACCTGCCGTCGGCTTCCGCCAGCACCGCCGCCACCAATGCCACGCCCACCACCGGCGCGCTGGGGCAGGTGCCGCTCTCGGCCATGGTGCACGTCGCGGTGCGCAGCGACCCGCTGCAGGTCGAGCATCTCGGGCAGTTCCCGTCGGTGTCGATCTCGTTCGACCTCCGTCCCGGCACCTCCCTGGACAAGGCGGTGGCGGCGATCGGTGACGCGGAACGCGGGATCGCGCTGCCGGACAGCTTCACCACCGCGTTCCAGGGCTCGCTGTCGGCGTTCCAGGCCTCGCTGTCCAACGAGCTGCTGCTGATCGCGGCCGCCATGGTCGCGGTCTACATCGTGCTCGGGGTGCTCTACGAGAGCTTCGTCCACCCCCTGACCATCCTCTCGACGCTGCCCTCCGCCGGCGTCGGCGCGCTGCTGGCCCTCTACCTGACCGGACACCAGCTCGACATCATCGCGGTGATCGGCATCATCCTGCTGATCGGCATCGTCAAGAAGAACGCGATCATGATGATCGACTTCGCCCTGGCGGCCGAGCGCACCGAGAACAAGTCGCCGCGCGAGGCGATCTTCCAGGCCTGCCTGCTCCGCTTCCGGCCGATCCTGATGACCACGCTGGCCGCCGTGCTGGGCGCGGTGCCGCTGATGCTGGGCAGCGGCTCCGGCTCGGAGCTGCGCCAGCCGCTCGGCATCGCCATCGTCGGCGGCCTGCTGGTGAGCCAGGTGCTGACCCTGTTCACCACCCCGGTGATCTACCTCGCCTTCGACTGGGTCGCGGTGCGCCTGACCGGGCAGGGCGCGAACCGCGAGGCCGGCGACGCAGCCCCTGCCGAATGAACATCTCCGCCCCGTTCATCGCCCGCCCGATCGCCACCACCCTGCTGACGCTCGCGATCCTGTTCGCCGGCGTGCTCGGCTTCTTCCAGCTCCCCGTCGCCTCGCTCCCCGAGGTCGACTTCCCCACCATCTCGGTGCAGGCGCAGCTTCCCGGCGCCGACCCGGAAACCGTGGCCACCAGCCTCGCCGGCCCGCTGGAGCGCCACCTCGGCCAGATCGCCGACCTCACCGAGATGACCTCGACCAGCCAGGTCGGCCAGACCCGGATCAACCTGCAGTTCGGCCTGGACCGCAACATCGACGGCGCCGCCCGCGACGTGGAGGCGGCGATCAACGCCGCCCGCGCCGACCTGCCGACCAACCTCCTGAGCAACCCGGTCTACCGCAAGGTCAATCCCGCCGACGCCCCGGTGCTGATCGTCTCGCTCACCTCCGCCACGCTGACCCGCGGCCAGATCTACGACGCCGCCAGCACCGTGCTGCAGCAGCAGCTCTCGCAGCTTTCCGGCGTCGGCCAGGTGATCATCAGCGGCGCCGCCCTGCCCGCCGTGCGTGTCGAGCTCGACCCGTACGCGCTGTTCAAGTACGGCGTCGGCCTGGAGGATGTGCGTGCCGCCCTGGCCGCCGCCAATGCCGACACACCCAAGGGCGTGCTGGACCTCGGCCGGCAGCGGCTGCAGATCTACACCAACGACCAGGCCAGCCACGCCGCCGACTACCAGCCGCTGGTGATCGCCTACCGCAACGGCCACGCGGTGCACCTCACCGACATCGCCACCGTCAGCGACAGCGTGCAGGACCTGCGCAACCTCGGCCTCGCCAACGGCAAGCCGGCGGTGCTGGTGATCGTGTTCAAGCAGCCCGGCGCCAACGTGATCCAGACGGTGGACGCGGTGAAGGCGTCGATCCCCAGGCTGCGGGCCGCCCTGCCGAGCGGCATCGACATCAACTTCGCCTCCGACAGCACGCTGAGCATACGCGGCTCGCTCCGCGACACCGAGACCACGCTGGTGATCGCGGTGATCCTGGTGACCGCGGTGGTGTGGCTGTTCCTGCGCGACCTGCGCGCCACCCTGATCCCGATGGTGTCGGTGCCGGTGTCGGTGATCGGCACCTTCGGGGTGATGTACCTGGCCGGCTTCAGCCTGGACAACCTGTCGCTGATGGCGCTCACCATCTCCACCGGCTTCGTGGTCGACGACGCGATCGTGGTGCTGGAGAACATCTCGCGTCACCTGGAGGACGGCATGCCGCGGCGCGAGGCGGCGCTGCGCGGCAGCCGGGAGGTGGGCTTCACCATCGTCTCCATCACCCTGTCGCTGATCGCGGTGTTCCTGCCGATCCTGCTGATGGGCGGCATCGTCGGGCGGCTGTTCCGCGAGTTCGCGGTGACGCTGTCGGCCGCGATCGTGGTGTCGCTGGTCACCTCGCTCACCACCACGCCGATGCTGTGCGCGCTGGTGCTGCGGCCGAAGCCGCAGACCGGGCCGCCGGCATGGCAACGGCGGACGATCGGCCAGCGCGTGCTGGACTTCTACGGCCGCACGCTGGCCTGGACGCTGAAGCACAACGCCCTGGTGCTGCTGGTGCTGGCGGGCACGATCGCGCTCAACGTGTGGCTGCTGGTGGTGATCCCCAAGGGCTTCTTCCCGACCCAGGACAACGGCCGCCTGATCGGCGCGGTGCAGGCCGACCAAAGCATCTCGTTCCAGGCGATGAGCGCCAAGCTCACCCGGATGATGGCGATCGTGCAGCACGACCCGGCGGTGCGGAACGTGGTCGGCTCCACCGGCGCCGGCGGCGGCGGGTCCACCGCCCAGACCAATACCGCCAACGTCTACGTGGCACTGAAGCCGAAGAGCGCGCGCGACAGCCTGGACGTGGTGACGACGCGTCTGCGCCGGGCGCTGGCGCACGTGCCAGGCCGGCTGATCCTGGTGCCGGCGCAGGACGTTCGCGTCGGCGGCCGGCAGACCAACGCCGCCTACCAGTACACGCTGCAGGCCGACAACACTGCGGAAGTCTTCGAATGGGCCCCGAAGCTGCTGCGCGCGCTGCAGGGCAACCCCGACCTTACCGACGTCAACTCCGACCAGCAGCAGGCCGGGCTCGAATCGGTGGTGACGATCGACCGCGCCACCGCGTCCCGGCTCGGCCTCACGGTCGAGCAGATCGACAACACGCTCTACGACGCGTTCGGGCAGCGCTCGGTGTCGACCATCTACAACGCGCTGAACCAGTACCACGTGATCATGGAGGTGGCGCCGCGCTACTGGCAGAACCCGGACGTGCTGAACCGGATCTGGATCAGCACCTCCGGCGCCACCCCGAGCGGGTCCGCCACCACCAACGCGCCGTCCGGCACCGTTTCCGCGACGAGCGCCGCCATGGCGAGTGCTGGCGCCAACGGCATCAACACCTCGCAGCGCAACGCGGCGCAGAACGCGATCGCCGCCAGCGGCAGCAGCGTCGCCTCGTCGGGCGCCGCGGTCAGCACCGGCGCCGAGACCATGATCCCGCTCGGCGCGGTAGCGCGGTTCGCGCGCGGCCACACCGCGCTGTCGGTGAACCACCAGAGCCAGTTCGTGTCGGTGACGATCTCGTTCAACCTGGCTCCCGGCCGCTCCCTGTCCGCCGCCCAGGCGGCGATCGCCAAGGCGGTGGCCGACCTGCGCATGCCGAGCGACATCGTCGGCGGCTTCGCCGGCACCGCCCAGGTGTTCCAGCAGTCGCTGAGCAGCGAGCCGCTGCTGATCGGCGCGGCCCTGCTTGCGGTCTACATCGTGCTCGGCGTGCTCTACGAGAGCTTCGTGCACCCGGTGACGATCCTCTCGACGCTGCCGTCTGCCGGCGTCGGCGCGGTGCTGGCGCTGATCCTGCTGCACACCGAGTTCTCGCTGATCACCGTGATCGGCGTGATCCTTCTGATCGGCATCGTGAAGAAGAACGCGATCCTGATGATCGACTTCGCGCTCGACGCCGAGCGTAGCCACGGCGCCTCGAGCCGCGACGCCATCTTCGAGGCCTGCATGATGCGGTTCCGGCCGATCGTCATGACCACGTCGGCCGCGCTGCTCGGCGCCCTGCCGCTGGTGCTGTCTTCCGGCGACGGCTCGGAGCTGCGGCAGCCGCTCGGCATCTCGATCATCGGCGGCCTGATCTTCAGCCAGGTGCTGACGCTCTACACCACGCCGGCGGTCTACCTGCTGCTCGACCGGCTGCGGCTGCGCACCGGGCCGGCGCCGGCAGCGGTGCCTGCGGAGTGACCTGGCCGCCAGCGGCCGGGGGCATCCCACATGGCGGTTGCCGGGCGGACGGGACGGATCGTCGGCCCTCGCTGCCACACCCGATGCGCGTCGCCGCCGCAGTCGGACAGGAGGCGGCAGGGTTGACAAGATCGTGATGGGCAGACATTGCTCATACAATTGCAAGCCAAGGCCGCTCCTGCCGACCGGGGCTCCCTGCAGGAGGCGTCATGGCCGACATCGCCGTCCATCCGTCCGGAACGAGGAGCGGAAACGCCCGGCCGCCCGCGCCGGGAACGGACGGCTTCGTCGACATCGTCCGGATGGAGCAGGTGCAGAAGTACTTCGGCGCCGTGCACGCGCTCCGGAACATCGACCTGCGCATCGGCCGCAACGAGATCGTCGGGCTGATCGGCGACAACGGGGCCGGCAAGTCGACCCTGATCAAGACCATGACCGGCGTCTACGCGCCGAGCTCGGGGCGCATCTTCGTGCGCGACAAGCCGGTGGACCTCGCCAACTACTCGGTCGCCATGGCGCACGACCTGTCGATCGAGACCGTGTACCAGGACAAGTCGCTCGGCGAGAAGCAGCCGCTGTGGCGCAACTTCTTCGTCGGGCGCCAGATCACCAACCGCTTCGGCTTCATCGACGTGAAGCGGCAGAAGGCGGTGGCGCGGCAGATCCTGGAGGACACGATCGGCTTCCGCGGCGTCGGCATCGGCGTCGACGCCACGGTCAAGAACCTGTCCGGCGGCGAGCGCCAGGGCATCGCGATCGGGCGCGCCATGCACTTCAACGCCGACCTGATCGTGCTCGACGAGCCGACGGTAGCACTTGCGGTTAAGGAGGTGCGCAAGGTCCTCGACTTCGTGCGCCTGATCAAGTCGTCCGGCCGCGCCTGCGTCTACATCGAGCACAACCTGGCGCACGTGCACGAGGTGGCCGACCGGCTGGTGGTGCTGGACCGCGGCGCCATTGTCGCCGACATCGCGCCGCGTGACATGACGGTGCCGGAACTGACCGAGTACCTGATCGATCTGCAGAAGAGCCAGCACTGATGCCACGCGCCCAGCCCAGGAGCCTGTTCGCGCGCATCGAGGGGCTGCCGATCATCATCGTGTTCGCGCTGATGCTGGCGCTGTTCATGACCATGGCGCCGCTCGTGTTCCTGGCGCCCAACATCTACATGACGTTCCTGTCGACGCTGCCGCCGCTGATGGTGCTGTCCATCGGCCTCACCTTCGTCATCGCGGCCGGCGAGATCGACCTCAGCTTCCCGTCGATCATCGCCTTCTCCGGCTTCGTGTTCGCGGTGCTGTTCAAGCAGTACGGCCTGGGCCCGCTCGCCGCGATCGTTGCCGTGCTGTCCGGCAGCCTGGTCGGCTGGCTCAACGGCCTGCTGATCGCCCGCGTCGGCATCCCGTCCTTCATCGCCACCCTCGGCACCCAGTTCTTCTGGGCCGGAATGGCGACGGTGCTGTCCGGCGGCCGCTCCTACGCGCTGCGCGGCGTGGAGGAGAGCTGGACCTGGCGGGTCATCGACGGCCGCCTCGGCGGCAACGACCCGCTCCGCTGGTACACCCAGGTGTCGATGGAGGCGATCTGGACCGCCGCGATCGTGCTGTTCCTGTGGTTCGTGCTGAACCGCCACCGCTTCGGCGAGCACGTGCTGTTCCTCGGCGACAGCAACGACGTTTCGCGCGTGGTCGGCATCCCTGTCGCACGCGAGAAGATCCGGCTGTTCACGCTGATGGGCACCTGCGGCGGGGTGGCGGCGGTGATGCTGACGCTGGAGAACCGCAACTACTTCGGCGACCAGGGCTCCGGCTACCTGCTGACCGCGATCGCCGCGGTGCTGATCGGCGGCACCTCCATCCTGGGCGGCCGCGCCACGGTGGTCGGCACCATCTTCGGCGCGCTCATCATGGGCATGCTGGAAGCCGGGCTGGTCGCGTCCGGCCTGACCGGCGCCTGGGTGCGCACGGTGCAGGGGCTGATCTTCCTCGTGGCGATCGTGTTCTACCTGCTGGCGGACGAGCCGGCGCGTCGGCACGCGCTGCTCGGCCGCTTCGGCCTCGCCCGCGGTCCCGGCGGCAGGTCGCCGCGCTCCGGGCCGCCCGTGCCTACCCGGTAATCGATCCCGATCAATCAATCCCGATCAGTCAACCAAGAAGAGCTTCCGGAGGATCTCATGACGTTCAAGCGAGCCGCGTTCGCAGGTGTCGCGACGGTTGCGGGCCTGGTGGCGCTGTCGGCGCCCGGCGTCGCCGCCGGCCTGCCCGGCAACGGCGTCACCATCTACATGCAGATGGGCGGCAACGCCGGCGACGGATCGACCCTGGCGCGCACCAACGGCGCCGAAGCCGCCGCCCATGCACTGGGCGTGGCCAAGCTCAACGAGCAGTATGCCGGCTGGGCTCCCGAAACCATGATCAGCCAGTTCAAGCAGGCGCTCGCCGCCCGCCCGTCCTGCATCGTGATCATGGGCCATCCCGGCGCCGATGCGTTCCATGACCTGGTCAGGCAGGCCACCAGCCAGGGCATCGTCGTCACCGACGGCAACTCGCCGCTGACGGCGCTGCAGCAGGAGTTCGGCCCGAGCGGCTTCGGCTATGCCGGCGTCGACCTGTACCAGGGCGGCAGCCTCACCGCGCAGCAGATGATCAAGGCCGGCAACCTCAAGTCCGGCGACCAGGCGATGGTGTACGGCGTGTTCTCGCAGGCCGAGCGCGGCCAGTCCGAGAAGGGCCTGGCGGACACGCTGGAGAAGGCCGGCCTGAAGGTCGATCGGCTGGAGATCTCTCCGGAAGCCAACTCCGACCCGACGCTGGCGATCCCGATCCTCGCCGCCTACGTGCAGGCGCATCCGCAGCTCAAGGCGATCGGCACCCAGCACGGCGTGATGACCGGGCAGATGGAGCAGGTCCTGAAGAAGGCCGGCAAGGCGCCGGGCCAGGTGACGGTGGGCGGCATCGACCTGGCCCCCGCGACGGTGGACGGGCTGAAGTCGGGCTATGTCCAGGTGACGCTCGACCAGCTGCTCTACCTGCAGGGCTTCATGCCGGTGCTGCAATGCGTGATGTCGGCGCAGTACAAGATGCCGGGCCTCACGCTCAACACCGGTGCCGGCGTGGTGACGAGCAAGACGATCGACACCATCACCAAGCTGATCGACGCCGGCATCCGCTGAGGGTGACGGACCGCCTGCCGGACGCAGGCGCGGCATGCGTTTGCGTCCGCCGTGCCGGCGCCGGTCCGGAGCCGTTCCGACTCGGGCCTCCCGACCGGCCGGATCGACGAGGACAGGCGTCAGGCCGTCCCCGGACGGTCGCGCGATCCTGAACCGCAACCGGTTCACGTCCGTTCACCGGCTGCGGTCCGGCTCGTTGTTCCGGCAGGCATCTTCACCGGTCAGGTGACTGCACCTGATCCGGCGATGCTTCAGCCGGGGGATGTCGGCTCGAGGGTGTGGCTGGCAGCGAAGGCGTCCATCCAGAGCCGAAGTTCATGCGGAGGGCAGGGACGACCGATGCGGTACCCCTGGATCTCCAGGCATCCCAGCTCGCGAAGCAGCTCGATCTGGTGGTCGGACTCGACCCCCTCCGCGGTCACGGCCGCATCCAGGCTGTCGCACAGGCCGGCGATGGCGCGCACGATGGCGGTCGCCTCCGGCTTCACGCCCAGTTCCTGCACGAACGACTTGTCGATCTTGATCCGGGTGAACGGCAGGGTGCGCAGGAAGCTCAGCGACGAGTAGCCGGTGCCGAAATCGTCCAGCGCGATGCTGATGCCGAGCGCCCGGAGCTGTTCCAGCATGGAGGTGGCCGCCGCGGTGTCGGCGATCATCGCGGTTTCCGTGACCTCGAGCTCCAGCCGGGCCGGCTCCAGTCCGGTTTCCGCCAGGATGCCCACGATCCTCTGCACCAGGTCCGGCAGGTGGAACTGCGACGGCGACAGGTTGACCGACACCTTCATCGCCTCCGGCCATCCTGCCGCCTCGCGGCAGGCGACGCGCAGCACCCAGTCGCCGATCTCCGGCATCAGCCCCACCGTTTCGGCGAACGGGATGAAGTCGCCCGGGGGAACGTTGCCGCGCGACGGCGACCGCCACCGAAGCAGCGCCTCGCACGACGTGACCACGTCCCGCTCGATGTCGACCACCGGCTGGTAGTGGAGGACGAACTGCTCGCCCGCCAGCGCCAGGCGCAGGTCGCGTTCCAGGTCATCCAGTGAACCATCCGGCTCCTCCGGCTCTCGCTCGCTCCCGGGCATCGACCTGGACCCGCGCCGACGATCCGTGGTGGAGACGGCCGCTTCCCCCTGCGGCCATCCCGGTCCGGACTCCGGCGATTCCATCTCGATCCGGTTTCGGCCGTTCTCCTTGGCCTTGTAGAGGGCGATGTCCGCCCGGGCGACAAGCGTCACCGTGGTGTCGCTGGGCCGGAGGAACGCGACGCCTCCGCTCGACGTGACGACGCGGCTGCCGTCGCCGAACTGGTAGGGCGGGTCGGAGATGGCGGACCGTATGGCGACGACGCGTTCCATGACCGTATCCCGCGCTCCGGGAAGAACGACGAGGAATTCCTCTCCGCCGTAGCGTCCGGCCGTTTCCGCCGGACCGATGATCGCGCCCAGCCTGCCGCCGAACGCGGCGAGCACCTTGTCGCCCGCCAGGTGGCCGAAGCGGTCGTTGATCGACTTGAAGTGGTCGATGTCGCAAAGCAGCACGGCAAGCGCTGTCTCGGTCCGCGATGCCATGGCGACCGCTTCGTCCAGCGCGCCCATGATCGCGCGCCGGTTCGGCAGGCCGGTGAGGACGTCGGACATGGCGAGCCGCTGCAGCTCGTTCCTTGCCTGCTCGATCTCGGCGGTGCGCGCGCCCACCATCTCCTCCAGGCGGCGCTGGCGCCCGAGCAGCAGCCTCACCCGTCCCTGCCAGGCCCCGACCAGCACGGCCGCCGCGGCAAGCGCGCACAGCCCGTAGAACCATGCCCGCCGCCACCAGGGCGCGCGTATGTGGATGGTGAAGCCGACCGGGGCGGACACCTCCCCGTGCACGGCGTCGACCGCGACCAGCTCGAACCGGAACTCGCCCGCGGGCAGGCCGGCGTAGCGGACGTCGTGCCCCATGGTGTCGTTCCAGCCCGTGTCCAGCCCGCGCAGCCGGTAGCGGAACGCGACGTTTCCCCGGGCGTAGTCGAGGTCCACGAAGCGGACCACCAGCGACGCCCTGCTCCCGTCGATCCGGATCGACGGCGACGGGGACAGGGTGCGTCGGCCGACCGTGAGGCCGGTGACCAGCGGATGCAGCGTGGTCGACGACGACGGGCGCGTGGGATCGAGCAGGTGGCTCAGCCCGTGGCTCGTTCCGAACCACATGGAGCCGTCCCCGTCCTCGTACACCGCCCACTGGTCCGTGTCGTCGCTGATCAGGCCGTCGTCCTTGTCGAAGCGGCGCCAGGACCGCCCGTCGAACACGCTTATCCCGTGATCGGTGCCGACCCACATCCAGCCGCGCCGATCGCGGTGCAGGAAAAGGACGTCGTCCGAGCCGAGTTCCGACGCGGTGAGGGGGGACAGGCGTTGCAGGCCGGTCGGGCTGGGATGGAACCGGAGCACGCCTTCGCTCTCGGTGAACACCCAGAGGTCGCCGTCCGGGGTGAAGGCCATGCCTCCGCTCTGCCCGTCCGGCAGGATGCCTGCCGTCACCAGGCCGAAGCGGCCGGCCGCGTCGCGCCGGAACAACCCGTCGCTGGTGAGGGCCCAGATCGCGCCGGAAGGGTCTGGCGCCACCTGGAACGCGACGTGGGACAGAACGAGCTCGGCGTGCACGGCCGGGGCAGGGGCATCGGCGTCGGCAATGACGTAGAGGCCGCCGGCTGTGCACAGCCAGAGCCGGTCGTCGCGATCCACCAGCGCCGTCGACACGTGGCCGGACAGCGGGAACCGCTCCAGCTTGTTGCCGGCCGGGTCGAAGCGGACAAGGGGCTGATCGGGCGGGGCGGCCCACAGCCTGCCGTTCCGGCTTGCCTGCACGACGGCGCTTCCGCCGGGAATGCTGCCCGTGCGGCTGTCGAGCGCCACCGTGTCGCCGAAGGTCGCGACCCAGAACTGCCCGTCTTGCAGCCGCGTCATCCCCCAGATCAGGTCGCTCGGCAGCCCGTCATCCGCCGTCCAGTGCTCCCAGTTGCCGAGGCCCACGCTCCGGAACGCGCCGTGGCCCATGCTGCCGATCCAGAGCGAGCCTTCGCGGTCGAACAGCAGGGCCTCGATGGGCGTCGCCGACAACCCGCCTTCATGATGGCCATAGCTGCGCCACCGCGTCCCGTCCCAGTCGAGAAGGCCATCGCCGCCCTGAGTGAGGATGCCGCCGCGACGGTCGGCGACGAGATCCAGGTAGCTGGGGATCCTGTTGTAGGATTGGCCGCGTCCGTCCGGGATCGTCACCACCCTGAACGACCTGTCATGCGGCCCGCGCCAGGCGAGGTGCCCGACGCTCCGGACCCAGAGCGTGCCGTCCGTTGTCCGGATCGCGGCGCGCCAGGCATCCGCAGGCAGCCCGTCTGCCGGACCATAGGCGATGATCCGCCCGTCCTTCACCCGGCAGATCGCTTGTCCGCATCCGACCAGAAGCGCGCCATCGGTGTCCGCAACGACGAAGCGAGCCTGCGCCAGGTCGGGGGTTGCCGTCAGCGTCGCCTGGTCGAACACGGGCAGGAACGGGCCGACGGCGTGCCTACCCACGGATGCGCGCAGGAACCGCCCGCCGTTGTCGACGATGACGCTGTCGCCTGCAAGCGCAACGAGGCGCGGTGACCTGACGTAGAGCGCAGCGCCGACGTCGACCTTGCTGAAGCGCTGGCCGTAGCGGACATAGATGTCGTCGCTGGTGACGACCCAGGTCCGGCCGGCCTGATCGGTCATGATCTTCCTGATCCATTCCCCCGGCGGCAGCCCGACCGACACGTCGTAGGGGGTGATCCTCGATCCGTCGTAGCGGTAGAGGCCGGCCTCGGTGCCGAGCAGGATGTAGCCGTCCGCGTCCTGCGCCAGAGCGGACACGGACGTGTTCCCGAGGCCGCGATCATCCGTGTAGTTCTCGAAACGGACGAACTGTGCCCGGGCTCCCGGAGCTGCCAGTCCCAGGAGCAGGCAGGCGAACAGGATGGCGTTCCGCAACCGTTGCATCGGGCGGTCAAACCAGGACGGCATGATGACCGGTTTCTTGCAGCGGCACGGTGAACATCCTCAGGCGAGGCGAGCATCGCTCCGACTTGTTACCATCGGCTGAAGATGACGAGAGTCGCCGGTCCGCGTGCGGTGCCCCGCCGGCGACGGATCGCCGGCGGGGCACCTCCGGATCAGGGGTTGGTTGCGGAACCCGGCGCGCCGGCCAGAGGCGTCTGCGGCAGGCCGATCATCGCTGCCACGTTCGGCGTGCCGTTGCCGGTCGTGAAGGTGTAGCTGCCGTTGTTGGCGGTGACGCCGTTGAAGCCCGGGATGGAGTGGCGGAAGGCGGCGACGCCGCCGGCCGCCTGGTTGTGCGCGAGCGTGTAGAGGTAGGGATTGATGTTGCCCTGCCGGCCATGGGTTTCGACGAGCAGCGCGACGGCGCTGGCCATCTCCGGTGCTGCGGCGCTGGTGCCGATGACGCTGTCCCAGGTGTTGTTGAAGACCACGTTGACGTAGGAGCGGTCGGTGTTGCCCGAGCCGTCCGCCGGTGCGTTGCCGCCGTTGCACGGGAACTCCGCGATGTCCGGGCAGCCGCCCATCTGCATGCTCACGTCCGGCACGGTCCGGAACGAGGACGAGCCCGTGTTCACCAGGGACTGGTAGGCGGGCTTGAAGTACAGGGAGGAGATCCCGCCGCCGGCACCCCAGACGCCGCCGGACACGTTCACGCCCATGCCGAAGGGATCGAACCCGACCTCGGGATCGGACCACGCGTTCTCGTCCAGATAGGCCGAGCCGGAATCGGCCGTCGTCGAGGTGGTGACGAGGTTGGTGCCGCCGACCGCGGTGACGTCCGGATCGGCTGCCGGTTCGGCCACGCCGGTTACGAACTGGCCGGCCTGTCCCGAGAAGTAGCCGGGCGTGATGCAGGCACGACCGCCGGCGTCCCCCGACGCGGCGATGAAGGTGATGCCCTGCGCGTTGCCCTGCTTGAACAGCTCCATGTAGGTGTTGAGGATCGCCGTCTGGTCCACGCCGTTGTTGTAGGCGGCGGTGTAGTACTGCTCGCACTGGCCGAACGACAGCGACACCACGTCGGCTGCGTTGTCGTTGACGATGGCGGTGTAGCCGGAGATCAGGGACTGGTCGCTCAGGTCGGGCGTGTCGTACAGGACCACCTGCGAGCCAGGCGCGCCGCCGAGGACCTGCTGGACGTCCACGGTCGCCTCCTCCGAGGACGGGTTGCCGGCGGAGAACGGTGCGCCGCCGTTCACCGGCCGGCGCGCGGCAACGTGCGGATCCGCGGCCTGTCCCGAGTGGGCGGTGAAGTTCTCGTGGTCGAACAGCGTGGACACGTCCGAGTCCAGCACGTCGCTCGCCATAAGCACGGCGACGGTGGCGCCGTGGCCATCCAGGTGCTGCGGCTTCCCGCCGACCGTGACGGTGGTGGCGTAGGACGGATAACCGTAGGCCTGCTTGAGGTCGTTGTAGAAGTAGCCCCCGTCCGGGTTGAACAGGTTGGCCGGCATCCCGTAGCCGGCAGCGCTCAAACGCACGTAGCCCGCGGCGCGCTGCCTCACGAGGGGCGAGGCGTCGAAGCCGCTGGCGCTGAAGGCCGAGATGATCACGCCAAGGGTGGACAAGGCGGGGGGTGCCACCAGCGGCTTGGAGGCGACCACGCGCTTCTGGCCGTTCTGGTTGATCGCCAGGGCCAGTACCGCGTTGAAGGCTGCGTTGACCTCGGCCACCGTCGCCACGACGTGCAGGGAACGGCTCTGCACGGTCACCTGCATCTTGAAGGAGCGCAGCGCCGCCGCAGCGACGTTCATGATCTGCGGGGCGGGGCCGAAATCGGCCGCGAACTGCGCAGGCGTCAGCCAATGGTGGTACTGCGACGAGGCCGGATCCTGCTGCTGGCTCAGCAGCGTGTCGAGGGCTGTGGCGTTGCGCAGCGGCAGGATGACGTCGAATTCGACCGGCTGCGACGGCTGGGCCGCACCCAGCAGCATGAGCTTCGACTGCGGCGCGGGCTGGGCCCGTATGCCGGCTGAACTCGTGACGAGAAGCGCTGCCGTGGCGAGCAGCGTGGATCTGATTGAACGCACGATAACCTCATCGCGATGGTGGCGGTCCGCAGGTCGTTGCGGTCATGGCCGGGACACCCCGACTAGGCCCAATCATCTTAACGAGGACTTAACGATGGTTTAGGTAGCGTGAACGTAACGGAATCGTTGGGGCGAGGCAGACGGGAAGCCGGTCTGATCGACCTGCACGGAGTCAGGCGAACCGACCGGACCGCGGCGATCCCGCATCGTCGGCCAAGACGGCAACCCCGCGCGACGCCTCCGGAACGACGTGGGCTTCGGGGAAAGTCTGCTTCCGGGACGCCGGCCGCCAGCGTGGCGAGAAGCTCCGGCTTGTGCAGCAGGTCGCCCTGGGCGAGGCTCGAAGCCGAGCGTCGGCAGCGCGTCCCGCTGGAGGTCGTGTTCGACGAACGCCACGATCGTGTCCGCACCCACCGAGGCGGCCAGCTCCCCGAAGCAGCGCAGCGCGACCCGGTTCAGCGGGTCGTGCAGCAGGTCGCGGGTGAACGGGCCGCCGATCTTCACGCAGTCGACCGGGAAGCTCTTCAGGTAGCTGAACCAGGAGGCGCCGGAACCGAGATCGTCCAGCGCCACCTTGATCCGGTGCGCGCGCAGGGCGTCGACCAGCCTCCTCGCCTCGTCCAGCCGCGTGATCACGGCCGTTTCGGTGATCTCGAAGCAGAGCCTGCGCAGGTCGAACCGGGCGGGGCCGATCATCTGCAGCAGGAAGGCGCGGAACGAGGCGTCGCCGACCCGACTGCCCGGACAGGTTCACGCAGATCATGTCGAACCGGCCCACGGCCGCGTCCCGATCGAGCCGGCGGGCCAGGGTGCGCACCACCCAGCGGTCGATCGGGCCGGCGACGTGGACGCGCTCGGCCGCAGGCATGAACCGGCCGGGCGGCACCAGCATGCCGTCCGCTCGCGCATGCGCAGCGGCACCTCGCAGCGCAGCCTGCCGCGGGCTGCGGAAAGCCGTTCGATCCGTCGCCCGCGAAGCTCGAACCGGTCCTCGTCGAGGGCCTGCTCCAGCCGGCCGAGTCAGCGCGCGTCGTCGGATCGCGGCAAGGCGGGATCGAACCCCTTCCGTGTTCCGGACGAGATCCGCCCGCCGACCGGTTCCGGCGCGACCGGCCGCGCCGCCACCCGTGGCCCGCTGCCGCGTTGCCCGATGGATGACCCCGGGCGGAAGGAGGCCGGACACCCATGGCAATCAGGAACGGGCCGTCCAGGCCTGGATCGCGCGTCCGCGACTCCGGCGGTCCGGCCGGCGCCGCGACCTGCGTCGGACCGGTCGCGGACCGCCTGCCGTGACCGACGGGGAGGCACGCCTGCTGCTGCGCGCGGCGTTCGACGCCGCGGTGGCCTCGGCGCAGCCGGCCCGTGTGCTGGCCGCCCATCTGCCGGAACCGCCGTCCGGCCGCTGCATCGTGCTGGGTGCCGGCAAGGCGGCGGCGGCGATGGCGGCGGCCGTGGAAGCGGCGTGGCCGCAGGCGGACCTGTCCGGACTGGTGGTGACCCGGGCCGGCCATGCCGTGCCGACCGCACGGATCGCGGTGGCGGAAGCGTCGCACCCGGTGCCGGATGCGGCCGGCGAGGCGGCGGCGCGACGCATCCTGGCGCTGGCCGAGGCGGCCGGGCCGGACGACCTGGTGCTGGCGCTGATCTCCGGCGGCGGGTCCTCGCTGCTCAGCCTTCCGGCACACGGCCTGGCGCTGTCCGACAAGCAGGCGGTCACGGCGGCGCTGCTGCGATCCGGGGCGCCGATCGACGAGATGAACCAGGTCCGCCGCGCCCTGTCGGCGATCAAGGGCGGCCGCCTGGCCCGTGCGGCGGCGCCGGCGCGACTGCTCACCCTGGTCATCAGCGACGTGCCGGGAGACGATCCGGCGATGGTCGCGTCCGGACCGACGCTTCCCGTCGTCGTGCCGGAAGGGGCTCCCGGAGAGCGTGCCGCCGCGGCGGCGATCCTGGCGCGTCGCGGCATCCGGCCGCCCGACCCGGTCGCGGCGTTCCTGCGCCAGGCCGAACCGGCCGCGGCGCCGGTCCCGCCGGGCATCGTGCGCCTGGTCGCCAGCCCGTCGATGGCACTGGACGCCGCCGCAGCGGTGGCACGGGCGCAGGGCGTCACCCCGCTGATCCTGGGCGACGCGATCGAGGGGGAAAGCAGGGAGCTCGGGATCGTGCTGGCCGGCATCGCGCGCGCGGTGCGCGAGCACGGCCACCCGCTGCCGCCGCCGCTGATGCTGCTGTCTGGCGGCGAAACCGTGGTGACGATGCGGGGCGCGGCATCCGGCGACGCACGAGGCGGCCGCAACACCGAGCTGCTGTTGTCGTTCGCGATCGCCAACGCGGGCCGTGACCGCATCTGGGCGCTGGCCGGCGACACCGACGGCCTCGACGGTTCCTGCGATGCCGCCGGGGCGATCGTGACGCCATCCTCGCTCCGGCGGGCGGACGCGTCCGGGCTGCTGCCGCGCGACCTGCTCGACGGCCACCGCAGCTACCAGCTGTTCGACGCGATCGGCGACCTGGTCCGTCCGGGACCGACGATGACCAACGTCAACGATTTCCGCGCTGTGCTGATCGTCTGAGGCCGGTCACTCCGCCTGGGACGCCGTCTTCTGCGACGGAACGGCATCGAACCGGGCACGCGCCTGCCGGATTGCCTGGTCGTGGCACTCCGCCCAGTCGACCAGGGCGGAAAGCGGCTGCAGCACCGAGCGGCCCAGCGGGGAAAGCCGGTACTCCACCCGTGGCGGCCTGGTCGGGAACACCTGCCGGGTCGCCAGGCCGTCCCGTTCGAGGTCCCGCAGCGTCTGGGTCAGCATCCGCTTCGAGATGTCCGGCAGGCTCCGGCCCAACGCGCCGAAGCGGCACGGCCCCGCCGCCAGTGCCACCAGGATGAGCATGGTCCACTTGTCGCCGAGCCGGTCCAGCACGTTGCGTATCGGGCAGGTCCCGGCGTCGAGGCCGGCGGATCCCCATCGGGAGAACGCGTCGGCCAGAGGCGGCTGGTCGGTCAAGCTCGGTTACCTCCGGCACACCTGGGCACGCGCAGCTGCCTTCTGGCATCGGGACCGGACGGTCCCCAATCAAGACCTCGTCTCTTTCCATAACCAGATGAGGTCCATCCATGTCCACCCACACGCCCCGCCTTCTGGTCACGGGCGCCACCGGACAGCTCGGCCGCGAGGTCTTGGCAAGGCTGCTCGACACCGTGCCTGCGTCGAGGATCGTCGCCACCGTTCGCGCCCGGCATCCGGCCGGCAGCGTCGAGGCGGCGCGGCTGTCGTCGCACGGCGTCGAGGTCCGGGTGGCGGACTACGACCAGCCGGACACCCTGGACGATGCCTTTGCCGGCATCGACCGGATGCTGTTCGTGTCCTCGAACGACCTCTCTGTGCGCAGGACCCAGCACCGCAACGTGATCGAGGCGGCACGACGGGCCGAGGTCGGCCTCGTCGCCTATACCAGCGTCCTGCATGCCGACACCTCGCCCCTGGCGCTTGCGGCCGACCACCGCGACACCGAAGCGCTGCTGCGCGCCTCGGGCGTCCCGTTCGTCGTCCTGCGCAACGGCTGGTACACCGAGAACTACATGGCGATGGTGCCGGCCGTCCTGGCCCGCGGCACCATGGCGGGCAGTGCCGGAGCCGGCCGCATCGCGTCCGCGGCGCGCGCCGACTATGCCGCCGCCGCCGCCGCCGTGCTGTCGAGCGCGGAGGACCTGACCGGACGCATCTTCGAGCTCGCCGGCGACGAGGCCTACACCCTGGCCGAGCTGGCCGAGGAGCTGTCGCGGCAATCGGGACGAAGCGTCGGCTATGCCGACCTGCCCGAGCAGGAATACCGCGCCATGCTGATCGAAGCCGGGCTGCCGCAAGCCCTGGCCGGCCTGCTGTCGGACAGCGACGCCGCCGCCGCCAGGGGCGCCCTGTTCGACGACAACCGCCAGCTCCGGGCGCTGATCGGCCGCCCGACGACGCCGATGCCGGCCAGCCTCGCCGCAGCGCTCCGAGGGCCCTGACGGCGTCCGCGTCCGGGCGTCCGGTGACAACAGCCGGCGAACGCTTCCGTGTGGACCCCCGGATCGCCCCGATCGCCCCCGGGATGGCCAGGCAACGGTCCCGCGGCACGCCGGCATCGGCCAGCCGCGTCGCTTGAGAACGTCGCACCTGCACCCCATCTCTTGCCGATCCCGATCCGGAATCCGCATGCCCTACCCTGCAACCCCGCCTGTCCCGTCCAGCACCGTTGCCGGAAGCTGGCGGAAGATGGTGGCTCCCTACCTGAAGCCCGACGGGCGGCGCGCTGCGATCCAGCTGCTGAACACCGGCCTGCCCTTCCTCCTGGCGATGACCGTCATCCTGCTCGGCATCGACCGCGGCGCCTGGGAGGTCCTCCTGCTGGTGCCGGTCGCGGCCTTCCTGGTGGTGCGCCTGTTCATGTTCCAGCACGATTGCGGCCACGGCTCGTTCTTCCCGTCGCGCTGGATGAACGACCTGCTCGGCGGCGTGCTGGGCGTGCTCACCCTGACGCCCTACGCGTCCTGGCGCGGCGACCACGCGATCCACCACGCCAGCGCGGGAAACCTCGACCGGCGCGGCGTCGGCGACGTGAACACGCTGACCCTGGAGGAATACCTGGCGCTGACGCCGATGCGCCGGTTCGGCTACCGGCTCTACCGGCATCCGCTGGTGATGTTCGGCATCGGCCCGACCTGGCTGTTCCTGATCAGCCAGCGCATCCCGGTCGGCAACCCGCGCCGGCGCTGGCGCGACTGGCTCAGCGTGCTCGGCACGGACGCGGCGCTGCTGGGCGGGATCGTCCTGCTCGTGGTGCTGCTCGGGCCGCTGCCGCTGCTGCTCGGCTGGCTGCCTGTGGTGCTGATGGCGGCCACCATCGGCATCTGGCTGTTCTACGTGCAGCACCAGTTCGAGGACGCCTACTGGCAGCCGAAGCCGTCCTGGGACTTCGCCGCCGCCGCGGTGCAGGGATCGTCGTTCTACGACCTGCCGCGGCCGCTGCACTGGCTGACCGGCAACATCGGCTTCCACCATATCCACCACCTGTCCAGCCGGATCCCGAACTACCGGTTGCGCGACTGCCACGAGGCGAACCCGGAACTGCAGACGGCGCCGCGCCTGTCGCTGCGCCACAGCTTCCGCTGCACCCGGCTCGCGTTGTGGGACGCGCAGCGGCGCAAGCTGGTCTCGTTCCGAAGCGTGCGCGCCCTGGTCGGAAACGGGCACGATCGCGCCTGACGTGCGGGAGCCAGGCCAGGCTTCTCGTGTCCTGCCCCGGAGATCCGCATCCGACCGCTTCTGTAACCCGGTCGCCGCGCGCCGCGAACTCCTGATCGGCCAAGCCTGCCGGTGATCCGGGCGGCGAGCCGATCGGGGAAATCCAGTCATGACCACGCGACATCCCGTTGCAGCGCTTGTTCTCCTGGCCGGGGCAGCCGCGCCCCTGTCCACGCCCGTCCGGGCGGCCGATGCCGCCCATCCTGCCGTGGTGGAGCTGTTCCAGAGCCAGGGCTGCTCGTCCTGTCCCCCGGCCAACGCCAACGTCATGGCGATCGCCGACCGTTCCGACCTTCTGGTCCTGTCCTGGCAGGTCACCTATTGGGACCATCTCGGCTGGAAGGACACCTTTGACGATCCCGCCTTCACCCGGCGCCAGCAGGACTACGCCGACGCCTTCGGGCGCGGGCAGGTGTTCACTCCCGAGGTCGTCGTCAACGGGCGCGGCGACGTGGTCGGCGACGACCGCGCGCAGCTCGACCGCCTGATCAGGCAGGCCGACCGCGGCCAGGGCGGCCCCGTCGTCACGGTTGTCGGCGACCGGGCCACCGTGACCGGCGCCGGACCGGGCGCGGTCGTGCTCCTGGTGCGCTACGACCCGAGGATCCTTCAAGTGCCGATCCGGCGCGGCGAGAACGGCGGCCGCACCCTGCCGCACCGCAACGTGGTGCGCGAGGTGGTGCCGCTGGGGCAGTGGACCGGCCCGACCCGCACCTTCGTGCTTCCCGCTCCCCGCCAGGCGGGGCTCGACACCGCGATCCTGGTGCAGGCGGGACGGGGCGGCCCCATCCTCGCCGCCGCCCGCGCCTGAAGAACGGGCAGCCGGAGCGGGTTCGCCCCGCTCCGGCTGCCCGGTCCCCGGCTACTTCGGCTGGCTGGGCGCCGACATCCTGTCCGGCGGCGTCGCACGGGTCATGGCACCGTGTCCCATCGTGTCGTGGGACATGGCGTTGTGCCCCATGCTGTCGTGCGTCATCGCGCCGCCGTGGCTCATCGCGGAGGAACGGGACATGCCGTCATGCGCCATCGGCGACGGCGTCTGCGTCGTGTCCTGCGCGAACCCCGCGACGGACAGCGGCAACGCCAGCAGAACGGCGGCCGGAACAACCAACAAGCGCTTCATCCTGGGTATCCTTCCCTTGAACGGGCGATCGGCATCCCTGCCGTGCCCTGCCTGGTCATTCGCCGGCGAGGGTCTTGCGGTTACGGGCGTCGCATGCGGTTGCCGGCCGATCCTCACGATCCGCCGAACCAGTTGTAGCCTTCCTTCTCCCAGTAGCCGCCCGGGTTGCGGTTGGTGACGGTGATGGCGGCGACGTATTTCGGGTTCTTGTAGCCGAGCTTGGTCGGCATGCGCAGCTTCATCGGCGCGCCGTAGGCCGGGGGAAGCGGCCCGTCGCCGTAGTCCAGCGCCATGATCGTCTGCGGATGCAGGGCGGTGGCCATGTCGATGCTGGTGAAGTAGTCGTCGAAGCACGTGAAGCCGACATAGCGCGCGCGAAGGTCCGCGCCGATCCGACGGAGGAAGACCGAGAACGGCACCCCCGACCATTGCCCGATCGCGCTCCAGCCTTCCACGCAGATGTGCCGGGTGATCTGGCTCCGCTGCGGCAGCTGCCGCAGCATGGCGAGCGACCAGGGCCTGCGGTCGGCGACCAGGCCGGACAGCTCCAGACGCCAGGCCGACGCGTCGACCGTGCGTATGTCGTCCATGCCGTAATACGCGTTGAACGGGAACGGTCTGGTGATGGCGCTCGGCGGAAACGTGGCGGCCAGCCGGCCGGGATCGAACAGCGCCGCCTGCACCCGGTCGTTGAAGCGCGACACCGCCGCAAGCGCGGTGTCGACCGCGTTCCCGTCGTCGAGCCTGCATCCGGTCAGCATCGACAGCGCGCCCAGCGACAACGCGCCGCGAAGCATCAGGCGCCGCTCGATCCTGAGAAGCTCCGGGCGGACCGCATCGTATGCCGGCCGCCCACCGGTCGCGCTCATGCTGCGTCCCCGGTTCCGCGTGGCGCGAGGCGTCCGCCGGTGATCATGCTGCGCAACGTCGAGGGCACCAGCGCCACCAGCAGCAGGTGCAGCGCCAGGAAGCCCACGATGATCGTCATCAGCGCGAAGTGGATGCGCCGCGCGAGGTCGTAGCCGCCGAACACCAGGTCAGCCAGCCGAGCTGCACCGGCTTCCAGATCGACAGCCCGGTCGCCACCACCAGCACCGCCACCACCAGCACGCCGGCGTAGAGCAGGCGCTGCACCGCGTTGTATTGGCCTTCGCGATGGGGAAGGCGCAGCCTCAGCGCCGCCCCGGCGTCGCGCAGCACCGCGCGCGGTCCGGGCGGACGGATGTCGCGCCGGAAATGCCCGCTGCCGAAGCCGTAGGCCAGGTAGACGATGCCGGCGCCGAACAGGCTCCACATGGCGGCGAAGTGCCAGGCGATGGCGCCGCCCAGCCAGCCGCCAAGCGTCGCCCACGCCGGAAACGTGAAGAACAGGATCGGCGACGCGTCGTAGATCTGCCAGCCGCTCATGGTCATGCAGATCACCGAGGCGGCGGCGATCCAGTGCGTCAGGCGCACGATGGCCGGATGCGCCCTCGGTGCAGCGATCTGTTTCGGTTTCGCCATGAACGCTGCCCTCCCGGTTGGTGGCTCGTTCGGGAAGGAACTGCCCGCGGTTACACCGTCGCAGGCCGCGTCGGCGTAACCCTCGGCGCCGCCCGGCCGAATGGGGGTCGTGCAGCCGTGAAGGCATGCGGGAGCATGATGGGAACGCGTTTGATCCGGATGCAGAACCGAGGTGCATCCGCAGCCCTGGCCGGTGTTGTGGCGCTGGCACCTGGCAGCCTATCCTGGCCGTGCAGGGGAGCGGCATCGACGGGGACACGCGTGGCCGAGCCCGACTGGGACAGGATGATGCAGGCGGCCCAGGCCGGCGACGCCGACAGCTACCGCCGCCTGCTCGGCGAGGTCGGCGCCTGGCTCCGCCGCTACTACCACCGGCGGCTGCCGCCGGCGATGGTCGACGACGCGGTGCAGGACACGCTGCTTGCCGTGCACGAGAAGCGGCACACATACGATCCGGCCCGGCCGTTCGGCGCCTGGCTGGGCGCCATCGCCCGCTACAAGTGGATCGACCGTCTGCGCGCCATGAAGTCCCATCCCAGCGTGGAGCTGGACGAGAACCTGCCTGTTCCCGGCCACGAGGAGGCGGTGTCCAGCGCGGTGTCGCTCGAGCGCCTGCTGGCGGAGCTGAAGCCGGCCCAGGCCGACGTCATCCGCCTCGTCAAGCTGCAGGGGTTCAGCATAATGGAGGCGTCGCATCGGACCGGGCAGACCATGTCGCTGGTGAAGGTCAACATCCATCGCGGCCTCGCCCGGCTGAGCGCGATGATCCGGAGCCGCAACGATGCCGGATGAACTCCTGCCGGACGATCTGCTGATCGACCGCCTGGCCGCGGACCTCAAGCCGGTGCGGCCGCGCACCAACGGGCGCGACGGCCTGCTCGTCGGCGCCCTCTGCATCCTGGAGCTGGCGCTGTTCCTGCTGACGGGGGCGATGCGGCCGGACATGCCGGTCGCGATGCACCACCCGAGCTTCTGGTGGAAGCTGACCAGCCTCGGGCTGATCGCGGCCGTCAGCGGCACCGCGTCGGTGGTCTCGTTCCACCCGGCCGGATCGCCGCGGCGGGGGATCCGCTGGGTGCTGGCGATCGTGCTCGCCTGTCTTGCGGTCGGCTGGGGGCTCGACTCCGGCCGCGCCGGCTGGGCCGCGCTGGACGCACGCCTCGACTGGCGGCACGGCGTGCAGTGCCTCGTCAAGATGCTGCTGCTGGCGCTGCCGGCGGTGGCGGGGCTCGCGGTCCTGATGCGTCGCGGCGCGCCCACCGACCGTTCCGGCACCGCCTGGAGCGTGGGCATCGCCGCCGCCGCCTGGGGGGCGTTCGTGTTCGTGTTCGCCTGCCCGTCGGACGACCCGCTCTACATCGCGTTCTGGTATATGCTCGCCTGCCTGTCCGTTGCCGTGGTCTCGCGCCTGCTTCTGCCGGTGCTGGCCCGCTGGTAGAGGGGCGTATCAGCTGCCGGAGACCTCCCCGTCATGACGCTGCTTCCCGACGACGCCGGTTCGGCCGCCCTGATCGGCCGCGTCCAGGATCCGGAAGCCGGTGGTCCCTGCCTGGTGCAGCTGCGCGGCGACCGCCTGGTGGACGTGACGACGGCAGGGCCCACCCTGTCGGCGCTGCTGGAACGCGGCGATCCGGCCGAAGCCGCGTCCGCCGTGCCCGACACGCGCGGCTGGGACGCAGGGGAGGTGATGGCCCGCAGCCTCGACCCGGCCGGCTCCGGCGGCGGTCCGCACCTGCTGGCCCCGTGCGACCTGCAGGCGATCAAGGCCTGCGGCGTGACGTTTGCCGGCAGCATGGTCGAGCGCGTGATCGAGGAGCGCGCCAAGGGCGATCCCGCCCGTGCGGCCCTGCTGCGCACGCAGCTTGTCGACGCGATCGGCAGCCGGCTCGGCGACCTGCGCCCGGGCTCGCCCGACGCGATGCGGGCCAAGCAGGTGCTGATCGCGGAAGGGCTGTGGTCGCAGTACCTGGAGGTCGGCATCGGCCCGGATGCCGAGGTGTTCACCAAGGCGCCGGTGCTGTCCGCGGTCGGCGCCGGCGCCTTCATCGGCATCCTGGCCGCCTCCTCCTGGAACAACCCGGAGCCGGAGGTGGTGCTGGCGGTGGACAGCCGGGGCCGGATACGCGGCGCCACGCTCGGCAACGACGTCAACCTGCGCGACGTCGAGGGCCGCAGCGCGCTGCTGCTGGGCAAGGCCAAGGACAACAACGCGTCCTGCGCCATCGGCCCGTTCCTGCGCCTGTTCGACGACGGCTTCGGGCTCGACCACGTGCGCAACCTGACCCTGAGCCTGACCGTGACCGGCGCCGCCGACGGCTTCGTGCTGCACGGCCACAGCTCCATGCGCGAGATCAGCCGCGATCCCGAGGACCTGGTGGCGCAGACGATCGGCGCCCATCACCAGTATCCCGACGGGGTGATGCTGTTCCTCGGCACCCTGTTCGCCCCGGTGCAGGACCGCGACGCGCCGGGCGCCGGCTTCACCCACAAGCTCGGCGACCGGGTGGAGATCGCGGCCCCGGCACTCGGCCGCCTGGTCAACCGGGTGGCGCATTCGCACGACGCCCCGCCCTGGCGGTTCGGCATCGGCGCGCTGATGCGCAACCTGTCGCAGCGCGGCCTGCTGTAGCCGCCGCGTCCGTCAGCGTTCCGGCAGCACGATCGGCTCGAGCCGGCCCAGCACGAACACGTAGGACACGATCCCGACCAGCAGCACGATCCCGGCGAGGAGGAAGCTCGACGTGTAGGAGCCGGACAGCGACACTGCATAGCCGGTGGTCACCGGCGCCACCACGCCCATCATGTTGTTGCCGAAGTTCATGATGCTGCCGATGGTGGCGGTGCCGCCCTGCGGCGCGATCAGCGACGGGATCGACCACCCCACCGGCGCCGCCGCCGCGAGTCCTGACAGGGCGATCGAGATCCACGCGATCGCCCAGCCGGGATCGCGGGTGAGGGTGGCGCCGAACACCGCCAGGCCGAACAGCATGCCGACCACCAGCACCGTCTTGCGCACCACCGTCTCGTCGCCGCCGCGCCCGATCAGGTGGTCGATCAGCCAGCCGCCCACCACGAGGTCGGACACGGTGGCGCAGGCCCACGGGATCGCGGCGAAGCCTGCCGACTTCAGGATGCTCATGTGCATGCTCTGCACCAGGTAGTTCGGCAGCCAGGTCAGGAACAGGTAGAACGAGTAGCCGTAGGCGGCGAAGCCGACCGACAGCCCCCACACCTTGCGGTTGCGCAGCAGCGCGCCGAGCAGCCGGGGACCGCCGCCGGGCGCCGGGCCTTCCGGGGTGGCGCCGCCGGCGACGATGTACTCGTGTTCCGCCCGGCTCAGCCGCTCATCCCGGCTCGGGTCGCGGTAGATCAGCACGAACGCCCCGAAGTAGCACAGGCTGAGCAGCCCGGTGATTCCGAACCCCCAGCGCCAGCCCAGCGTGACAACCGCCAGCCCGACCAGCGGCACCCCGATCACGTTGGAGAACTTGGCCGCCGCGTCGAAGATCGCCGTCGCCAGCGCCCGCTCCTGGCGCGGGAACCAGTACCCGGTCGCCTTGGCGCTCGCCGGGAAGCCCGGCGCCTCGGCGATGCCCAGCACGACCCGCGCGATCATGATGCCGGCGAAGCCGCTGACGAAGGCGGTGCCGATCGAGGCGATGCCCCACAGCAGGGTGCTGATCCGGTTCACCCGCGTCACCCCGAACCGGTCCAGCACCAGCCCGGTCGGGATCTGCAGCAGCGCGTACGACCAGAAGAACCCGCTCAGCAGCCAGCCCTGCTGCACCGGCGTCAGGCCGAAGCTCGCATGCAGCTGTGGGCTTGCGACCGACAGGCTGATCCGGTCGAAGTAGTTGATCAGCACCCCGGAGCCCAGCAGCAGGCCGATGGTCCAGCGCCGGCGGGGAATGCGCGAGCTCGACATGACGATCTCCATCCGGCCGCGGTCGCCGGAACGATCGGATTAGGGGACAATCCGGTGGCTGACCAGCAGGGGATCGCCACGGCATCCGCCGGCAGAACGGCACGGTGCAGAAATTGAGATCCGGTCCCGGATCTTGTTCCTGCCGAGGTCGTGCCGGACGACGTTTTGTTGGTCGTCCGGCAGCCGGGACGGGATATGGTCGTCTCGATGTCCGAGCCAGTCGTGCAACCGTCCAGCGTCCGGACCCGCTTCATCCGCCACGTCGTGGTGCCGGTCCTGGTCGTCATCCTGTTCGTGCTGGTCGCGGGCAGCCTCGGACTGGTCTCGGCGGCGCGTTGGACGGACGAGGCGTCGGTCCGGCGCCAGACCCGCATTGCCGGCAACCTGGTCGGGAACATGGTCGGAGGCCTCGCCGGCACCCAGCCGGGCGTTGCCGCCTGGGCCGCCATCGCGGACGGGCCGGCCGGGCCGTCGCACGATCCGGGACGGCCCGACCGGTTCCCCGGCGTTCCCCGTCACGCGACGTTTGACCATCGGATGGTCTACGTCCTCGGCGGCACCGACCAGCCGATCTATGCCAGCGTGTCGGGCCGCCATGTCGGCAACGACGCCTTCGCCGCGGTCGGCAGCGACGTGCTCCCGCTGGTCCGGCTGCTCAGGAGCGGCGCCGGACCGGCAGGACCGGAGCCTCGGCCCCGTGCCGCCGCCGCCGACGTGCCGCAACTCGGCGGGGTGCTGCTCGTCCGGGGCGAGCCGATGGCGGTCAGCGTGATGGTCCTCCCCGTTCCGCGCCCGGACGTCGGCGGCACCCCCGGCGTGCTGATCGACATGGAGCGGCTCGACGACGCCGGCATCTCCGGCCGCTTCCCGCTCGACGGCGTGCGCTTCTCCCGGGCGAACGACGTGCGTCCGACCGAGCGCGCCCTGGCCCTGCACGATCCGCTCGATCGTCCGGCCGGGTGGATCATGTGGCGGCCGGAGCGTCCGGGACGGCGGATCCTTCGCCTGCTGGTCCCGGTCGCGCTGGTCCTCGCCCTGGTTCCTTCCGCGGCGATGGTGCTTCTGCTCCGCTCGTTCTGGAGGATCAGCCTGGCGCAGGAGCGGTCCGCGCACGAGCTGCGCGAGAACGAGGCCAACGCCCGGCACCTGGCCGAGCACGACCCGCTGACCGGGCTGCCCAACCGCGCGCTGTTCGACCGGCGTCTGCGGGAATGCGTGTCGACGGAGATCGGCACCGGGCATGCCGGGCTGTTCATGATCGACCTGGACCGGTTCAAGCAGGTCAACGACATGCTGGGACACCAGGCCGGCGACGCCCTGCTGCGCGCGTTCGGGCAGCGGCTGCGCGAGGTGTTCCGGCCGATGGACATGGTGGCGCGCCTGGGCGGCGACGAGTTCGCGGTGCTGGTCGACGTGCTGGAGGGCCCGGAACAGGTCGAGGGCATCTGCGACCGCCTGTTCGAGGCGATGGCGGTGCCGTTCCGCATCAACGGCAGCGAGACCCATGTCGGGATCAGCATCGGCATCGCCCTCGAAGCGGGCCTGGACGGCAGCACCGTGCAGGACCTGCACCGACGCGCCGACATCGCGCTCTACCAGGCCAAGGCGGACGGCCGGAACTGCCGGTGCTGCTTCTCCGCCGACCTGGACCGCAGGCTGCGCCGGCGCACGATGCTCGAGGACGAGCTGCGCCAGGCGCTGCTGACCCGGAACGGCCTGTTCGTCTGCTACCAGCCACAGGTCAGCGTCGGCAGCGGCCGCATCGTCGGCTTCGAGGCCCTGGTGCGCTGGCGCCGGCAGGATGGCGAGCTGGTTCCGGCGCAGGAGTTCGTCGCCGTCGCCGAGGAGACCGGCCTGATATGCCAGCTCGGCGCGTTCGTGCTGTCGGACGCGGTGTCCGTCGCCCGTCGCCGTCCCGACCTGTTCCTGTCCGTCAACCTGTCTCCGGTGCAGCTCCAGACCCCCGGCTTCGCGCAGACGGTGGCCAGGATGGTGCAGGCGGTGGGCGTCGAGCCGCAGCAGATCGAGCTGGAGATCACCGAGAGCGTGCTGCTGGGCAGCGACGAGACCACGCAGGGAGCGCTCGACCAGCTGCGCCAGTCCGGCTTCCGCATCGCCCTCGACGATTTCGGCGTCGGCTATTCGAGCCTGAGCTACCTGCGCCGGCTGCACGTCGACAAGATCAAGATCGACCGGTCCTTCGTGGAGAACGTCGCCTCCGACCCGGAAGCGCTGGCCCTGGCCGCCTGCATCGTCACCCTGGGGCAGGCGATCGGCGTGACGGTGACGGCGGAGGGCATCGAAACGTCGGAGCAGATGCGGCTGATGTCGACCGCAGGCTGCAGCGGGCTGCAGGGCTACCTGTTCTCCCACCCGGTCTGCGGCGAGGAGCTCGACGCGCTGCTGGCCAAAACCGCGGCGGAGTCAGCCATGATCCAGCCGGCCCTGTAGGGCATCCCTGTTCACCCGGGCTCGCTTCCGATGCTCCGGACCCGTTCAAGGACATGCGCCGAGGCTTCGACTCGTGTGCGGTGCCTGCAGGCGGACCTTCGAATCAACCGGATCGGGCGGAAGGTGACACCGCCTCGGGCTTGCTGCTACGGCGCTGCGGACTGCCAATCGCATCCGCCGCACGCACCGGCACACCTTCACCGAAGGCTGCTTCATGGACATCTACAACATCGCCCTTGCCTTCATGCGAGTGCTCGCGACGACCCAGTTCATCCAGGCCCTCGTCACTCTCGTATTCAGCAGCATCAGGATCGGTGTCGCTTTGTCCGCGTCCGATCGATTCCTGCCTCGGCATTTCCTTGTTGCCACGGAGCTGTCGCAGCTGACCATTCCGCTTGAGGAGGCGGTGTGGGCGGTTGCGTTCCTCGTTCTAGCCAAGCCGATTGCCCGCTTCGCGTCGAGACCTGCTCCGGAACCCACCCGAGCTGCTGTGAACAATGCTACGGAGCGGCAACCGGATTCGACCGGTTCCGGCGCCTGAGCGTGTGCATGAACGATGCGCCGTCATCTGCCCGCGACACATCGCGCGGTTTCGTTTCAACCAGGGTCACCCCCAGTCGGACCAGGGAGTCAGGTCGGCCGCCACCCCGGGCGCGCCGCGATCCAGCGGCGCAGGCTGAGCTGCGCGGTCTCGTCCGCGTTGATCCGCGCCAGCGCCTGCACGCAGGCCGGCGCCGGAACCGCATCGACCTGCGCGGTGCGCGTGGCGCTGACCAGCCCGAAGTCGGACAGCGCGCTTTCGCAGGCGCTGCGCCAGCGGGCGACCAGCGAAGGAGGTGCCAGCGGCGGCAGCACCAGGGCCACGTCGAGTCGGGCGGCGGCGGCGATGGCCCGCCAGGCAGCGAACAACGGGCCGGCGGGAGGATGGCCGGACTGCTGCCGGAAGCGTTCGGCAAAGGCCGGCACCCCGTCCAGCGCGGGATCGGCGGCCAGGCTGTCCTCGTCGCTGCCGCCGAGCGAGAACAAGGGAACGAAACCCAGCCCGCCCAGGGTCCTGAGGCGCTGCGGCACGTCGTGGCCGCCGAGGAAGATGGCGTCGACCCGGCCATCCCGCAGCGCTGCCTCCGCGTCCTGCGGTTCGGACAGGCCGAACACCGGCGACGGATCCACCGACAGCATGGACAAGCCCAGCAGCGCAGGCAGCTCCGCGC
>CALMVN010000267.1:0-1013 GCA_937873225.1 uncultured Acetobacteraceae bacterium | reverse complement strand
ACGCGTTGGCGCCGGTGACGCCGTCGCGGCCGCCGGTGGCGGAAACCGGCAGGGCGGCGCCCGCCTGCAACGCGCTGCCGAGCCTGGGGGCCAGCAGCCGGGCCCATCGTCCGGGCGCCGCGTCGGGCGGCCCTGCAACCAGCAGGGTCGCGTTGCGCAGGGACGACGTCCCCCCTTCCAGCGCGCCGCCCGCCATCCGATCGGGATCCGGCGCGGCACGCGCGGCGTGGAGCGTGGCGGCGAAGGCGGGCAGGGCCAGCAGCAGGGTCCTGCGGCCGACCTCCCGCCCGGAAGCCGTGCCGCCCGGCTGGCCGGGTCCCGTCATCGCCACACCCGCGTCAAGAGCTCTGCGTCCTGCGGTTCATCGCGAATTCATACATGAGCCCGGCCCATGTCCCAAGTGCGGCGATCCCGGACCCGTCAGGGCCATCGCACCTCGGGCGGCAGGCTCATCAGGATCGCCTCGACGTTGCCGCCGGTGCGCAGCCCGAACAGCGTGCCGCGGTCGTGCAGGAGGTTGAACTCCACGTAGCGGCCCCGACGCACCAACTGGTGCTCGCGCTCCGCCGCGGTCCAGCCCTGCCGCATGCGGTCGCGCACGATCTGCGGGTAGGCGTCGAGGAACGCCGTGCCCACGTCGCGAACGAAGGCGAAGTCGTCCCCGACGTCGCCGCTGCGCAGCCGGTCGAAGAAGATCCCGCCCAGGCCGCGCGGCTCGTCGCGATGCGGCAGGAAGAAGTAGCGGTCGCACCATTCCTTGAACCGGGAATAGTACGCCGGGTCGTGCCGGTCGCAGGCCTCCTCGAACGCCCGGTGGAACCGCAGGGCGTCCGCCTGCGCCTCCGCATTCTCCGGCCGCATCGGCGTGATGTCGCCGCCGCCGCCGAACCAGCCCTGCGTGGTGACCAGCATCCGGGTGTTGAAGTGCGCCGCCGGCACCAGCGGGCTGTGCAGGTGCGCGACCACGCTGATCCCCGACGCCCAGAACCGCGGGTCCTGCTCCGCCCCCGGGA
>CALMVN010000266.1 GCA_937873225.1 uncultured Acetobacteraceae bacterium | reverse complement strand
CCGAGGAGCCGTAGGCGGGCGCTGCTCACGCTGGTCGCATTGAACCGGGAGCAGAACCCGAACGGGGTGGCGCTCGACGGCGTGGTCCGGAGGGCGGTGTTCGCGCACTCGATCGAGACCATCACCGGCCGGTCAGAACACGAGGAAACCGAGGCCCATCGGCGTGTCCGCCGGGCAGCGGACAGTCCGCGACGAAGCGCGGGGAGCGGATGGACGTGAGTTTGCCACCGGACGTTCCGGACAGCGAGCGACGACCATGGATCGGCAAGCTGCGGCGTGACCCATGGTCGGATGTCTGCAGTCCACTTCGGACTGGCGACGCAACGAGTGGCGCTTTCCTGTCCTGACTGAACCGTCCGGTCTGGCGGAGGCAGACGAGGGCGCGGCCGGGCGTGGCAAAGATCCGGTGGATGTCGGCTCCGCGCTCTTGGCGCACGGGCAGGCGACGTAGGCCATGACGGTCTCTCAGCCTCGGCTCCCGAACGACGCCGGCGGCACCATTCCCGCGGCAGGATAGGCGGGCAGCGGCGGCGGTGCCTTCGGCCGTGCCGGCGGCAGGCGCCGCACCCGGTCGAGCGCCACCTTCACCGCGGCGTCGAGCTGCCGGTCCTGTCCGGTGACACCCTCGTCCGGGCTGTCGTCCACGGTGACGTCGGGCGACACGCCGGCGTTCTCGATGATCCAGTGGCCGCCGGGATCGGCCAGCGCGTCCTTGGGAATGGTGATGGCGGTGCCATCCATCAGGGTCCACGGGCCGTTGATGCCCTGCACGCCGCCCCAGCTTCGGGTGCCGACCAGCGGGCCCAGGCCGTATCGCCGGAAGTAGTACGGGAACTGGTCGCCGTCGGAGCCGGAGCCCCAGTTCAGCAGGGTCACCATCGCCCGCGGCGGCACCGCGACCGGCAGCGGGGACACCGCGTCCTCGCGGTTGACGAACACGCCGGCCAGGCTGCGGCGGAGCACGTCCAGCACCGCCTGGCTGGTGAAGCCGCCGCGGTTCCAGCGCACGTCGAAGATCATCCCCTGCCTGTCCGCCTGCGGGTAGAACTGGCGCACGAACTCGCCCCAGCCGCTGCCGACGAAGTCGGTCAGCGCGACGTAGCCGATCCGGCCGCCCGACAGCCGGTCGACGCGGCGGCGGTTGCGCACGGTCCGGTCGAAGCTCCGGAGCGCCTGCTCGTCGGCGATCGGCGTCACCTGCAGGTTGCGTCGCGAGCCGTCCGCCGTGGCCGACACGGTGAGGGTGACGCGGTTCCCGACCCCGACCAGCAGCGAGTCCGGGTCGGCCGGCGCCACCAGCTCGTGGCCGTCGATCGCCAGCAGGACGTCGCCGTCATGCAGGTTCAGGCCGGGCGCGGTCAGGGGGCTCACGAAGCCGGCGCGGGTGTTGTCGCCCTCCAGGATGTGCGCCAGCCGGTAGCGGTGCGAGGCGGGGTCCAGCGCGTAGTCGACGCCGAGCCGGCCGGTGACGACCGGCGCGCGGGTGTCGAGCCGCGCCCCGTGGCGCAGGAAGGTGTGCGAGCTCGCCAGCTCCCCCTGCATCTGCCCCAGCAGGTACAGGACGTCGTCCTCCGAGCCGAGGCGGGGCAGCAGGGCGGCGTAGGCGTCGTGCACCGCCTGCCAGTCGTCGCCGTTCATCGCCCGGCTGAAGAACACGTCTCGGTCGAGCCGCCACGCGTTCTCGAACATCTCCGCCCATTCCAGGCGGGGATTGACCGGGGCGCGCAGGCTCGACAGGTCGAGCGTCATGTCGCCGGCGGTCCCCGGGGCGGTGGACGCCACATGCCAGGCGCCGTCGCGCCGGAACGCGACCGATCCGCCGCCTGCGGACAGGCTGTGGCTGTCCAGACCGGCGGCGAGGGTGCGGTCGGCTCCGGTGTCGAGGTCGAGCACATGCAGCGCCGCCTGCTGCCCGGGCAGGTCGCCGTCGATGAGCTGCGGCGGCCTGGTCTCGAAGAACACGCGGCGGCCCTTGACCTCCAGGCTGGCGATGACCGCGGGCGTGACCGGCAGCGCCACCGCGCGGTCCATCAGGCCGTGGAGGTCGACGTGGAATGCCGGCGCGCCCGGAACGAACGAGGCGTCGCGCGACAGCGGCGACGGGTCGTCGGGATCCAGCGTGGCGGCGAAGATCCCGTCGGAGTTCAGGGTGGCGACGATGGTCTCCTCGTCGCGGTCGGACACCAGCGGCAGCTCGTTGCGCTGCGAGACGAAGAACAGCACCCGGCCGTCGGCGGAGAATCGCGGCATCCGGTCGCTGTCCATGGCCGAGCTGACGATCACGTCGCGGCCGGTGGACAGCTCGTGGAGGTGGATGGCGCGCTGCCGGTTGGCGCGCATCGTGCTGTAGGCGAGCCAGCGCCCGTCCGGCGAGAAGGCGGCGTCGCGGATCTCGGCGTACGGGTCGCTGGCGATCCGGCGCGGCTCGCCGCCGGCGAGGGAAAGCAGCCACAGCCCGTGGTTGGCGTCCGCCACCGCGAGCCGGGTTCCGTCCGGGGACCAGGTCGGCGTGTAGAAGTAGCCGGATTGGAATCGGGTCAGCACGCGCTCGGATCCGGCCGGCATGGTCCTGGTCGCGAGCTGCTGTTCGCCGCCGACGTCGGTCTCGTAGGCGATGGCGTGGCCGTCCGGCGACCAGGACGGATGGTCCTCGTCCGCGCCGGGGGTGCGGGTCAGGTCGCGTGCGGCTCCGGCGGCGGGGATGTCGAACAGGTCGCCGCGGGCGGACACGAGCAGGTCGCCGCCATCCGGCGACAGCGCGTAGTCGACGCCGCCGGTGGCGTCGGTGACGCGGGCGATGCCGCCGACCGCGGCTGTCCGCGGTGCGGTGCGGGTTCCGTCGTCCGGGACCTCCACCGTGACCTGCCGGAGGGCGCGGGACGGCAGGTCGAGCGCGTACAGCCGGCCGCCCTGCGCGAAAGTGATCGTGTGGCCGCCCAGCGACGGCTCGTCGACGTCGAGATCGGTGAACCGGGTCACCGCCCTGACGGTCCTCCGGTCGAGGTCGCAGGCCCAGATGTTGGCGCGGAACCCTGGACCGCGGTCGGACAGGACGTAGACCGTGCGGCCGAACCACATCGGTGCGGTGTCGGTGCCACGCCAGTCGGTGATCCGGTCGAGGCGCCTGGTGCGGAGATCGTAGGTGTAGAGGTGCTGCGCTTGGCCGCCGACGTAGCGCTTGGGCAGCGCGTCGTTGCGGTAGATGCGGTTGAAGGCGATCGCGCCGCCGCCCGGCGCGAACGACAGCAGCCCGGAATGGTCGAGCGGCAGCGGCTGCCGCAGGCCGCCCTCGAGCGGGACAGAAAAGGCGCGGACGATCTTGGGCGACGGGGACGAGCGGGACGACAGGAACACGATCCGTCGCGAGTCCGGCGTCCAGGTGACCACCCGGTTGTCGCTGCCGCTCAGCGAGGCGTCGAAGGTCAGGCGCCTGGGCGTACCGCCGGAGGCGGGCAGGACATACACGTCATAGGTCCCGGCACGTCGGGCGGTGAAGGCGATCCAGCGTCCGTCCGGCGAGAAGCGCGGGAACAGCACGGCGCCCGGATCGCGGGTGAGGCGGCTGGCGGCACCGCCGCGGAGGGGCACGGTCCAGAGGTCGCCGTGCGCGACAAAGGCGATCGCGGTGGCCGACGCGTTCGGGTAGCGCATCAGCGGCGCGACGGCGGCGCGGGCCGCCGGTGCGGCCGCGACCAGCAGCCCGATCGCGGACCACACGGCGAGACGCCTGCCGGGACGCCTGACGCCCGCCGTCGTCGTGTGCGGGAACCGCGTCATCCGGTCGGCTCCGGCGGCCTGCCTGTCCGCGGCTCAGCGGGCGACGAACATCCAGGCCAGGGCGGAGAAGGGCACCAGGGCCAGCAGGACGCGGCAGGCGCAGTCGGCGGCGGCCTGCGCCTGCCGGGACGAGGCGATGCGGTCCAGCTGGCGGTGCAGCGCCGACATTCCGGCGGGGCGGCCGAACAGCGCGCTGTCGCTCTGGAACATGGCGTAGCCGGCGTCGAAGCTGAGGATGGTCATGGTGTCGTCTCCTTGGCATGGACCACGCTGGCCCATGCCGGAGACATTGCAGCCGGCGTGCCAGACCCGGGCAGCCGGTCAACCCATTGTTATTGCTTGGTTTTCTACGGAATGTTCGGCATTGCTGCGGTGAAGGGTTGTACTTCTTCCTGACAGTTGGTGTCTCCTGCCAAGACTTGGCGGATACCGTGTCCGCGCTAGGCTTCCCGTTGCGCGGCCTCCGCCAGACGGAGCAGGCGCAGGAAGTTCCCGCTCCAGAACGCCGCGATCTCGGCCCGGTCGTAGCTGCGGCGCTGCAGCTCCGCCGTCACCGCCGGGCTGTCCGCCGC
>CALMVN010000265.1:244-3725 GCA_937873225.1 uncultured Acetobacteraceae bacterium | reverse complement strand
GCTTCTGACGCGCGGCCGCGACGCACCCGTCTGATCCGGGCGTGCGGGGTTGGCCCTGGGGCGGGATCGGGATCTGGGCGCGTCAGGAGCGCAGTGACGCCTCCGGCAGGGTCCCTGCGATCGGATCCCCTTGGTCGAGCCAGCCCCGTCACCGGATCCCAGCCGGGACCGGCCTCGAAGCCGTTGTTGCCGAGCGTGATGTCGTTCAAATCGGCCGGATTCCGGCACAAGACCGGCACAAGACCGGCACCACCAGCCCCACCGTGCCGCCTTCGTCCGCATTCGGCCACACCGGTTCGTGTGCGCATCGCCGTGCGGTGCGCGGCGTTCGTCCAGGCAACCGCATCGGGAGCGCATTGTCATGAAGCTGCAGGGCAGGACCGTCATCGTCACCGGCGCCGATTCCGGCATCGGCCAGGCCATCGCCACCCTGTTCGCGGCCGAGGGCGCCGACATCTGCATCGGCTACCATACCGACGCCGACGGTGCCGCGGAAACCAGGCGCCGCGTCGAGGCCGCCGGACGCAAGGCCGTCCTCGTGCAGGGGGACGTCGGCAGCCCATCGGACGTGCGGGCGCTGTTTGCGGCCGCCGCCGGTCTCGGCACGGTCGACGTGCTGGTCAACAACGCCGGCAAGGGCATGGGCGGCACCCCGGTCGACGAGCTCGAGGACGACATGCTCGAGCTGGTGCTCCGGACCAACCTGATGGGCCCGCTGTTCTGCTCGCGCGAGTTCATCCGGCTGCGCAAGGCCAACGGCGGGCAGGGGCGCATCGTCACCATCAGCTCGGTGGCGCAGCACCTGCCGACCCCAGGCAGCGCCCCCTATGGCATGTCCAAGGCCGGCGTCGGCTCGCTCACCCGCAGCCTCGCCGTCGAGCTGGCGCCGCACCGGATCAACGTCAACAACATCGCGCCCGGCCTGATCGCCACGCCGATGACCGCCGACCGGCTGGACGATCCGGAGAAGAAGGAGAAGTCGATGGACCGGATCCCGTGGCGCCGGGAAGGCCATGCCGAGGAGATCGCCCGTCTGGCGCTTTTCCTCGCGTCCGACGACGGCGACTACGTGACCGGCCAGACCTGGACCATGGATGGCGGCCTGACGATGAACTGGGGCGGTGCCTGAACCTCCCGGCCCGGCGCCGGATCCGCTAGGCTCGGCGCCATGCGCTACGACCTGATCATACGCAACGGCACCTGCGTGCTGCCCTGGGGCGAAGTCTCGACCGGCATCGGCGTCCGCGACGGCCGGATCGCGTCGCTGGAGATCGGTTCCGGTGACGAGGCGGCGGAGGTGCTGGACGCCACCGGCCTGCACGTGCTGCCGGGCCTGATCGACGCGCACGTCCATCTGCGTGATCCGGGCGACGCCGCGGTGGAGAGCATCCCGACCGGCACCAGGGCGGCGATCCTGGGCGGGATCACCACCGTGTTCGACATGCCCAACACCAGCCCGGCGATCACCGACGACGCCACGCTGCGCTGGAAGCAGGATTACGCGTCGGCGCAAAGCTACACCGACTTCGCCTTCTACGTCGGCGCCACCCGCGCCAATACCGGGGCGCTGGCCGAGTACGAGACTAGGGCGGGAGTGTGCGCGGTCAAGGTGTTCGCCGGCAGCTCAACCGGCGACCTGATGATCGAGGATGACCGGGGGATCGAGGCGGTGATGCGCGCTGGCCGTCGCCGCGTCGCCTTCCACAGCGAGGACGAGTACCGGCTGCAGGCGCGCAAGGCCTCGTTCCACGCCGGCATGCCCTACGACACCCACCGCATCTGGCGCGACGAGGAGTGCGCCTTCCTCGGCACCCGCCGGATCATGGCGCTCGCCCGCAGCACCGGCCGCCCGGCGCACGTCTTGCACGTCTCGACTGCCGAAGAGCTGGAGTACCTCCGCGACTTCCGGGACGTCGCCACCGTCGAGGTGCTGGTCAACCACCTGACCCAGGTCGCCCCTGACTGCTACGAGCGCCTCGGCGGCCTCGCGGTGATGAACCCGCCGATCCGCGACCGCCGGCACCACGAGGCGAGCTGGGCCGCGATCCGCGACGGCACGGTGGACACCGTCTCGTCCGACCATGCCCCGCATCCGCTGGCAGCGAAGCGGAAGGAGTGGCCGGCCTGCCCGGCCGGGCTGACCGGGGTGCAGACCATCGTGCCCGTGATGCTGGACCACGTGAACGCCGGCCGGCTGTCGCTGTCCCGCTTGGCCGACCTGATGGCGGCCGGTCCGGCACGCGTCTACAACATGGCGAGCAAGGGCCGGATCGCTGCCGGCAACGACGCCGACTTCACCATCGTCGACATGAAGAAGCGGCGCACCATACGCAACGACTGGATCGCCACGCCCTGCGGCTGGACCCCGTTCGACGGCATGACCGTCACCGGCTGGCCGGTGGCGACGATCCTGCGCGGGGTAGCCGTGATGCGCGACGACGCGGTGATCGGCCCGCCGCGCGGCGCCCTGGCCCGGTTCGCCTGGTGAGGCGCCTCGGCCGGCTGCTCCTGCTGGCCTTGTCGTCATGCCTCCTCGCCGCGGCTCCGGACACCGGCGGCATCGGCTTCACCCAGCGCCTGGGCAGCCGTCTGCCGCCAAACATGACGCTGATCGCATCGAGCGGGCAGGCGACGACGCTCGCCCGCCTCCTCGACAACAAGCCGACGGTGCTGATCCTCGGCTACTTCGCCTGTCCCATGCTGTGCGGCGTGGTGCGCGACGACGCCCTGCGGGCGCTGTCGTCGAGCGGCCTGTCTCTGCCGCGCGACTACGGCCTGCTGTTCCTCAGCATCGATCCGGCCGAGCGGCCGGCGGACGCGGCGCAGGCGAAGGCGGCCGACATCGCGCGCTACCCGCTTCCCGGCGCCGCCGCAGGCTGGCACTACGCCACCGCCGATGCCACGACCATCGAGCGGGTCGAGCAGGCGGTCGGCTATGGCAGCCGCTACGACACGCAGCTCAAGCAGTTCCTGCATCCGGCCGGGCTGGTGGTGCTGACGCCGGCCGGCGTGGTCTCCGGCTACCTGCTCGGCGTCGGCTACCAGCCCGGCGCGCTGGCCGAGGCGCTGCGTCAGGCGCGGGCCGGCACCATCGGGCAACGTGCCCCTTCCATCCTGCTGCTCTGCTTCCATTACGACCCGAGTACCGGCCGCTACAGCCTGGCCGTGCTGAAGGTGCTCCGGCTGATGGCCGGCCTCACTCTCGCCCTGCTCGCCGTCCTGCTGCTGACGCTGCGCCGCCGCCGATCGGCCTGACCCGCTCGACCCCCGGGCGACACGGCGAGGATCAGCATCCCGCCCAGGATCAGGCAGGAGCCGACCGAGGACCAGCCGTGACCGGCGTGCCGGCGAGGAACGCGCCGAGCCCGTTGACGACGTTGAACGCCGAATGGCTGGATACCGCCGTCGCGTCCATCAGCCGCGTCTGCAGCGCCGGCACGAACAGCAGCGCCGTCACGCCGTCCCGGAGCAGCATCGTTAT
>CALMVN010000265.1:0-234 GCA_937873225.1 uncultured Acetobacteraceae bacterium | reverse complement strand
GCCGAGCCCCAGCACCAAAAGCACGAAGGGCACCGCCATCGGCGCCATGGGCGTCGCCGCGACCAGCGCCGGGGTGATGTGGCTGTAGATCGCGAACAGGCCGCCGAAGCCGACCGCCCCCGGTGGCGAGAGCCAGCCACACCTGCAGCCGCCCCGGCGCGCCCGGCTCCGTCAACGGCGGGGCCTCGTCCGACGCAGGGATCGCCGGCAGGAACACCGCCAGCAGCGCCAGGG
>CALMVN010000264.1:877-1986 GCA_937873225.1 uncultured Acetobacteraceae bacterium | reverse complement strand
GCTGGACTCCGCGCCCGCACCAGCTCGCCGTGCTGGACGCGACGGGATCCGGCGAGGACGTGCTGCTGGTCGCCCCCACCGGCGGCGGCAAGACCCTGGCCGGCTTCCTCCCGAGCCTGGTCGAGCTGCACGAGACCGGCGAGCGCGACCGCCTGCACACCCTCTACGTCAGCCCGCTCAAGGCGCTGGCCACCGACATCGCCCGCAACCTCACGGCCCCGGTCGAGGAGATGCGCCTGCGCCTGCGCGTCGAGACCCGCACCGGCGACACCCCTGCAGACCGCCGCGCCCGTCAGCGCGCCCATCCGCCCGACATCCTGCTCACCACCCCCGAAAGCCTGGTGCTGCTGCTGGCCCGGCGCGACGCGCCCGACACCTTCGGCGCCCTGCGCCGGGTCGTGATCGACGAGGCGCACGCGCTTGCCGGCACCAAGCGCGGCGACCAGCTCGCCCTGTGCCTGGCCCGCCTGCTCCGCATCGCGCCGGACGCAAGCCGCATCGGCCTGTCCGCCACCGTCGCCCATCCCGACGCGCTGCGCGCCTATGTCGGCACGCCCGAGCGTCCGGCTCGCCTGATCGAGGCCCCGCCCGGCGCTCCGCCCGCCCTGTCGATGCTGCTGCCCGACGCCCATGTCCCCTGGTCCGGCCGCATGGGCCTGGCCGGCGCCTCGGTGATCCTCCAGAAGATCGCCGCGTCCGGCATGACCATCGTGTTCGTCAACACCCGCGCCCAGTCCGAGCTGCTGTTCGCCGCCCTGTGGCGGATCAACGACGACACCCTCCCCATCGCCCTGCACCACGGCAGCCTCGACATCGGCCAGCGCCGCCGCGTCGAGGCCGCCATGGCCCGCGGTCCCGATGCCCCTGACGGCCTGCGCGCCGTGATCGCCACCTCCTCGCTCGACCTCGGCATCGACTGGGGCGGCGTCGACCAGGTGATCCAGGTCGGCGCCCCCAAGGGCGTGTCGCGCCTGCTGCAGCGGGTCGGCCGCGCCAACCACCGCATGGACGAGGCCTCCAACGCCATCCTGGTGCCCGCCAACCGCTTCGAGGTGCTGGAATGCCAGGCCGCGATCGGCGGCGTCCGCGCCATGGAGCTGGACGGCGAC
>CALMVN010000264.1:0-867 GCA_937873225.1 uncultured Acetobacteraceae bacterium | reverse complement strand
ACCCCCCGCACCCCGGCGGCCTCGACGTGCTGGCGCAGCACGTGCTGCTGATGGCGGCGTCCGCCCCCTTCACCGCCGACGCGCTGTACGACGAGGTCCGCACCGCCGCCCCCTACGCCGCCCTGACCCGGACCGACTTCGACGACGTGCTCGGCTTCGTCGAGGATGGCGGCTACGCCCTGCTCGCCTACGAGCGCTACCGCAAGCTGTTCCGCGACTCCGAGGGAATGATCCAGATTCGCGGCGAGCGCGTCGCCCGCCAGGCCCGCATGAACGCCGGCACCATCGTCGAGGCCCCGGTGCTGAAGGTCCGCCTCGGCGGCCCGAGAGGCTTCACCCTGGGCGAGATCGAGGAAGGCTTCGCCAACGCCCTGCGCCCCGGCGACGCCTTCCTGTTCGCCGGCCGCAAGCTCAAGTTCCTCCGCCTGCGCGAGACCACCGTCGAGGTCGCCGAAGGCGGCACCGGCGACCCCACCGTGCCGACCTATGCCGGCTCCAAGTATCCGCTCTCCTCCGGCCTCGCCGCCCGGGTGCGGCAGATGCTGCACGATCCTGCCGCCTGGCGGGACTACCCCGAGCCGGTGCGCGAGTGGCTCGCCCTGCAGCGGGACCGCTCCCTGCTGCCCGGCCCCGACGACCTGCTGGTGGAGGTCTTCCCCCGCCACGGCCGGTTCTTCCTGGTCGCCTACTGCTTCGAGGGTCGCAACGCGCACCAGACGCTGGGCATGCTGCTCACCCGCCGGTTGTCGCGCGACGGTGCCGCCCCGCTCGGCTTCGTCGCCACCGACTACGCGATCGCCCTCTGGTGCGCCAACCCGCCCGGCGATATTCCCGACCTGTTCGCGCCCGACATGCTGGGCGACGACC
>CALMVN010000263.1 GCA_937873225.1 uncultured Acetobacteraceae bacterium | reverse complement strand
CTGCGCCGAGGCACTTGCCGCTCGCTGGGACGCGGGCGCCGCCGATGCCGGCACCGCCGCCCGTCTCGGCCGCCGCCTGCTGCACGGGCTGATGCTGCCACGCGCGGATCGTGGCGCGGTGCAGCCCGAGCTGCGCGATACCGTCTACCTGCTGCTTTCGCACCACCACCTGACCCGGCAGACGGTGGTGGCCGACGCCATCGCGCGTCGGCGCGCCGTGTTCATACCGATGGTGCACGACCTGATCCCGCTCCAGTTTCCCGAATACTGCCGGGAGCAGGAGGCCGCGAAGCACGCCAGCCGGATCGATACCGTATGCCGGCTTGCCGACGCGGTGCTGGTGCCGTCGGAAGCGGTGCGGCAGTCGCTGCTGCCCTTTCTGGCGCGTGCCGGACGCGCGCACGTGCAGGGCTGGCCGGTGCCGCATGGGGTGCACCTGCGTGCGCTGCCGCAACCGGACCCCGGCGCAGGCGATCCGTTGGCGCCGCCGGCGCACCCGTATTTCGTCTGCCTCGGCACCATCGAGGGACGCAAGAACCACCTGCTTCTGCTCACGGTCTGGCGCAGGCTGGTGGAGGAGCAGGGCGCCCGGGCGCCGCACCTGGTGCTGATCGGCAAGCGCGGCTGGAAGAACGAGCAGGTGCTCGACTTCCTCGGCCGCTGCCCGGCCCTGCAGGGCGTGGTCACCGAGCACAACGCCCTGCCGGACCAGGAGGTGGCGCGTCTGCTGAAGGGCGCGCGCGCGCTGCTGTTCCCCTCCTTCGGCGAGGGCTACGGCCTGCCCTTGTCGGAAGCGCTGTCGCTGGGCGTGCCGGCGATCTGCTCCGACATCCCGGTGTTCCGGGAGGTGGGCGGCGGGTTCCCCCTTTACCTCGACCCCCTGGACGGGCTTGGCTGGAAGCAGGTGATCGAGGCCTTCAGCGGCGACGATCCACGCCGGTCCCGGCAACAGGCGTCGCTGCGTGACTGGCCGGGACTTGGATGGGACGAGAGCGTCCACTCGGCCATCGAGCTGATCCGCAACTATTCCGACGCAGCCCTCCTCCAGCGTCGCCTCGTGACCGGGTGACCTCCTGTGCTGCGCCGGCGTCGTCCTGGCAACCATCGTGTGGAACAGGACCTGCGCCTTGGCGGCCTGCGGACAGGGTGGCGCGAAGGCGGACGAAATCGGCCTCGACCATCCCGGCGATCATGTCCGCCCAAGCCAAGTGCCGCACCAAGCCCTCCTCCGGCAGCCCTTCTCCAGCAGCAGCGCCGACAGCGCGGCGCCGTCCTGCGCGGCACTTCCGACGACGAAGACGGTGGACATCACCGTCCTGATGGGTTGAGGATCGGAGCCTGTTGGGATCGTTTACCAGCCGCGATTAACACGTTCCCGTCCTCTGCGATAAAGACCTCGCGGGGAGCGCCGTCGAAAGCTACGATCCAAGCTGTGTAGACTGAGGTCGAACAGGCTTCGCTGCGGCTCGTTGACGATGAGCAGTTCGGCATGCGACGTCTGCTTTAACGACGTGGAGTTCTTGCGTGCCCAATCTGACCCGATTCAAGAAGAACTTCTCGAACAAGCGAGAGGGTCTTGTTGTTTCTGTGAAACCACAATACCGATCCGAGGGCGACAAAGCCCGCGACAATAGAGATTGGCAGAGCGCCGTCGAGAACTATCGAAAGTATCTGGAGTTGCGTCCGGACGACGTGGCCATATGGGTGCAACTGGGTCATGCCTTGAAGGAGACCCGTGCCGTTCAAGAGGCCGAAAGCGCGTATACGCAAGCGGTTTTGCTGAGCCCGGATGACGCTGACGCGCAATTGCAGCTTGGTCACGTGTTGAAGCAGCTTGATCGGCCCAAGCGTGCCGCCGCAGCCTTTCGCGAGGTGATGAAGCTGGCTCCGAGCGAGGCAATTTATAACGAGCTGAGAAGCCTTGGTTTCGAAGCTGATGCCGCGTTGTTGCTGGAAAATGCTCCCGCACGGGAACATGAGCATGGACGGTATTTCGAGCTCAGAGACCTTTTTGAATATCTCTTCCAGCATGTGACAGTCACAGGGATCTCACGTGTCGTAATTGGGCTCGTTCGATATGTCATCGAGGAGATGCCGGATGACAACGCTGCACAATATCACTTCGTACATCAGTTTGGGGCCGGCGACGCGCTGTGGCTGATCTCGAAGACGAAGCTGAGGCGGCTCATAAACGCCGCGATGGCGGAAACCGTTGACCACGAGATGGTCGTCAGCATTATCCATGAGATCCGTGGCGAGTCTCCTTTTGTCAAACTTCATAAGGGCGATCTGTATTTCATACCCGGCGCCTTCTGGGATGCCGCTTCCAGTCCCACGTTTCTGCCGAGCCTGAAAAGCCAAGGGGTGATGGTCGGCGCCTATATCTACGACCTGATACCGATCACTCACCCTCACTACTGCATGTCCGGCTTGACGCAGGGCTTCAATATAGCCTTTGCCGAGAGTGCTACCTGCTTCGACTTCACCTTGACGATTTCAGGTTTCGTAGCTGATCAGGTCAACAAGTTCCTGGCTTCCAGGAACCTCCGACGCTTTCCAACCATTCCCGTTCCACTTGCGCATGAGCTTGAGTTTCGCAAGCGCCGAACCGCTTCGACTCGTCAAGTCAACCCGGCTGTCTCTGATCTGCTTGAGAAGGACTTCGTCCTGTGCGTGTGCACCATCGAAGCCAGAAAGAACCACATCTACCTGTTCTACATCTGGCAGGAGATGATCAACGACGGCCTTGACGTTCCAGATCTCGTCTTCGTAGGGCGCTATGGATGGCGGATCGGCGATCTCATCGGCCAGATCGATGCGTCACATCACCTCGATGGTCGTCTTCACATTCTGCACGGCCTATCGGATGCAGACCTTTCCGCTCTCTATGACAGCTGCTCCTTCACCGTCTTCCCGAGTTTCGTGGAAGGCTGGGGATTGCCTGTCGGTGAAAGCCTCGCCCATGGCAAAGTCTGCGTAGCGTCTTCTGCATCGTCCATCCCCGAGGTGGGCGGTTCCTTGGCTACCTATATAGATCCGTTCAACCTTCACAGCGGAACCGAGGTGATCCGACGACTGATCGCAGATCCGGGTTACCGGAAAGGACTCGAAACCAGGATCCGGAAGGAGTTCGTGCCTCGGACCTGGACTAATGTCGGATCCGATTTCTTCTCCCGTTTGGATGCGACGGTCAATGGACTTGCCGAAGCGAAGGACCACCCGAGCCGCACCTGGCCGAGCCTGGCGTCCGGAGACTGGCTGGACGTCTTCTCGCTGCAAACCGATCTCATTCGGAAACCCGACTATGTAAAGAACCCGTTGCGCCTCGTCTTCTCCGAGGGTTGGCGAAACATGGAGGAAACGGGCACCTGGATGCGCGGGCAGACCGCCGCCTTGCGTTTTGCGACAGGAGAACCCGAAGGCACGGAAGTATTCGTTCTTCTGAACGTCAGCACGTCCGAATGGGCGGCAAGTCACAATGCCTTCCAGATCTGGATCGGAGAGGCGAGCCAGAAGCTGATCTCCAAGAACAGCTACATGAGCAATCCCATGCCCAAGGACCGGCGATACTGGGTCCGACTGAGAGGTGCAACAGGTCCTGAAGGCCTGCTTACCATCCGGTTCAAGACCTCGGGAGAAGTGAACGTAGTTGAGCCTCATATCCCGGTGTTGGCGCGAGTGCACGGTTTCGGATTTGCTCTGAACACCGATTACGCGGCACGCCTCGACCTCCTAGAGCAGGCAGTGCTGCCAACGTAAGCTTATTGTGCAGACGAAGCTATGTAGCCTACAAAGTATACGGGAAGAGAGCCGGAAAGATGTTAACGCAAAATACAAAGCTGCCGCTTATTATAGTAGCTGCTTATCGTGTTTTTCCTCGCGAGCTTTTTGAAAGCATTCTTTCGAGCGGTGTGCCAGTAGCTTGGCACATTCACTATCATGGACCACATGAGCACATTGCCGAACAATTGCTGGATTTTGTAGGTTCTCAACCCGCTGCTGTACTGTTTGATCACAGAGAAAACCGCGGGTTGGCTAGAAGTTGGAATGACAGCCTCAGACTACTGCCACGCGGCAAACATGATCTTGCCTTTCTCATCAATGACGACTTAAGTTTTATTACTGGAGGGTTTGCTGACTTCTTCTCCTTTATCAAGGAAAAGGAAGAAGGTCACAATGCTGCTGCTTTTTATAGCCTGCCTGGAAACGAGATAGGTGATAGTGCCCTTGCGGGAACAGTGCACATTCAAGGAATGGCTTGTTGCGCCCTGAATACCAAGATAGTTCAAACAATAGGTCTTTTTGACGAGACCTTTACACCCGCCTATTTTGAGGACTGTGATTACTTCCGGCGCATTCGCCTTTCGAATGTACCAATCATTCTTGACTCTCGAATTCTTTGTTCTCACGAACGATCCTCAACTTTGCGCGGTGATGACAAACTCAAGGCGCAGTCAGTCGAATGGTGGGATCGAAATAAGGCTTATTATCTCCAAAAGTGGGGGGGGGAACCAGACAAAGAGACCTATGACGTTCCTTTTGTTCCAAATCAGATGCTATAACCTGTTCTCGTCTATCAACGGAAGCTAGCACTGCCAATAACTGAATAGGCAGCCAACTAACCTCCCGTGTCTTTGAGGTCCGACCAGCAAGCTATGTTTACATTGTCACCCCCTCTCGTTAAGCAGTTATACCGGCGCGTCGATGAGCTGACTCTGATGTGAATACCCTCAGCGGCGGCGGTGTGATTCGCTTCTCCTGCTGCTGGTGGGGGAAGAGGATGGCGCTGTCGATCGGATCGGATCTGTCATCGGCTGAACTGCGAGCGCGGTCGCGGCGGTTGCCGAGCCCGAGGGCGGCGGTCCGGGCGCTGGCCATCGCGAACGCGCTGGACGGGATGACGCGGGCCGAGGCAGCGCGGCTGG
>CALMVN010000262.1 GCA_937873225.1 uncultured Acetobacteraceae bacterium | reverse complement strand
TCCAGGTCGGCGTGATCAACATCGGCAACCAGATCTACGGCTCGAACTACAACCTGGCCCTGAAGCCCAAGGGAGCAAGTGCGGTCGGCTACAGCCTGAACGGTGCCGGCTGGGACTATCTGGCACAATGGTGGAACGGGAGCACGGACGAGTTCCACGTCGACGGCGCCGGCAACCTGAAGGCCGCAGGCGCCGTGCAGGCCGGCGTACTCACGACGGCGAGCCTTCCGAAGAACTGCACTGCCGGTCAGCAACTCTACGCAACTGACGGACGAAAGGCCAACGAGGCCGCCGGGGAAGGATCAGGCGTTCCGGTGATCTGCACCGCAACCCGCAAGGGCTACCCGACCGCCTGGTTCAGCATGTGGAGCGGTGCGGCAGTCACGGATTGAGCATTCCGGCGCCGCAGCGCCCGATGGTGTACCGCTTTCGGTTGATGGACATCTGCGAGGAACCTGCGCGGCGATCGCGACGGCTGAAAGCTGATCCTGTCTGACTTGGTCCGGTGGGCGGTATCCAGGGCGCTGAACGAGCCGGCTGGTGTTGTAGGTGTCGCGGAAGACAAGCAACGCCAGCCTGTCGAGGGTCACTCGCCCTCAACCCTGGACGGTGTCGAAGGCTTGGATCCAGAGCAGGTCCTCCTTCGGCGTCCGGATGGGATGCTCTGCGGAACCGCTGCCCTCGGGCACCCGGACGAAGGCGGGCGGGCTTCGGAAACCCGGAACGAGCATCTCGATCTGGAAGGCGTCGGACATGTACTGGCTGCCGTGGCGGACGGCCAGGCGCGGGCGACGTCCTTGCCGATGGCGCCGAAGTGCCGCCGCACGCCGTGACGCAGCGGTTCGAGCGCCTTGAAGCGGGTGCGGCGCCGGGCGGCGTGGATTCCGACGCACTCGGCGTTGTGTGGAACTGCCCCGGTTCAGTGGACGGTTGAAGGGGCTCGCCTGATCAGGGTTCTGCTGGACGCATCATGCGAAAGCATCGGCGGTATCCACCGAGCCGGGGCAATCCCAGCCTGACGCCGTCGGTATCAGGCGGCCCCGACCAGCCGGATGATCGTCATGGCCGGTTGGGCTGGAACTCCTTTCCCTCCGCCCGCTGATCCTTCGGGCTCGCCGGACCGCTGGGCGGAACGACGCCTGCATTGGCGTCGGCCGGGACGAAGTGCAGATCCTGGTAGTCGAAGCTGAAGTCGGCGAGGGGCGAGATGGCCTTGAGGGTGGCGCCCGTCACCGCCCCCGCGCTCGTCGCGAAGTCGACGTAGGCGTTCTCGATGTTGGCGTCGCGCCAGCGGGTCCGGAAGCGATCGCCCCCGAGCGGCTCGAGCGCGCCCTCCATCCCCGGCGTCTCGTCGAAGCGGATCGAGAGGTCGCCATCCCGGCCGGTTGTCACGGTCATGGGTCCATACCAGGGGTCGGTGTAGCGGCGCACATAGCGATCAAGCGGCAGGGCCGCCTTCAGACCGGTGCTCCGGGGCGCCTTGGGCGCGGCGTCCAGGACGGCGTGCGCCTTCCGAAGCGACTCCGCCCGCGCGGCCTGGAGCCGGGCGATCCAGTCGGTGGGGGGCAGGCCCAGGTAATGGTCCAGAAGGTGGAAAAGCACCGCGCGCCGCGTCGAGCTGTCCTCCGAGTTGATGGTGACGGCGATGCCCACGTCCTTCTCGGGGATGAGATAGAGCATCCCCAACGCTCCGAAGACGGCGCCGGCGTGCTCCACCACCATGTGGCCGCGATAGCTCTCCACGAACCAGCCGAGCGCGTAGGTCTGCAGCTCGGGCTGCATGGCGGCGATCGGCGCGGGCAGCTTGAATTCGTCTGCCGGCACGACGACCACCGGCCGCCACAACTCCGCGGCCTGCGCCCGGCTGTAGAGGCGGCCGCCGCCCGGCAGGGTGCCGTGGCCGAGCTGCACCTCGATCCACCGGGCGAAGTCGACGGCGCTGAGGCTGATCCCGCCTGCCGGCCCGACCCCGTGGAAGAAGCCCTCCGGCGGCGGCAGCACCGTCTCGACGCCCTCGCCGCGGATCGCGCCGGCCGTGCGGGCGTGGAGCGAGGCGACGTCGGACGCCCCGGGGCTGTAGTTCGCCTGGGCGTCGGCCATGCCGGCCGGTGCGAAGATGTTCTGGCGGACGAAGTCCTCCCAGCTCTGGCCCGACACGGACTCCACCAGGGCGCCGGCGACGATGTAGAGGATGTTGTCGTAGGCGAAGCGCTCCCGGAAGCCCGTCGATGGCTTGAGGTAGCGGAGCGCGTGGACGATGTCGGCCCGGCTGCGTCGGGTGCCCGGGATGACCAGGAGGTCGCCTTCCCCCAGGCTCAGCCCGCTCCTGTGGGTCAGGAGGTCGCGCACCGTCATGTGGGCGGTGACGTAGGGGTCGTACATGGCGAACCCCGGCAGGCGATCGACCACCCGGTCGTCCCAGGAAAGCCTGCCCCGGTCCACCAGGATGGCGAGCGCGGTGGCGGTGAACGCCTTGGTCTCCGAGCCGATCGGGAAGCCGGTGTGGGCGTCGGCCGGCACCGGGCTGCCGAGCCGCCGGACCTCGTAGCCCTTGGCCACCGCCACGCGCCCGTCCTCCACCACCGTGAGCGAGAGCCCCGGCGCCCCGAACGCCTGCATGGCCTTGCCGACATAGGCGTCGGTGTCGGAGGGCGGGGCGGCGAACGCCGCGCGCGGGGAGGCGAGCGCAGCCAGGCCGGCCAGCACCATCCCGAACCGGTGGAGCATTGCTCGTGCCATCGCCGCCACCCCCATTACCTCGGGCTCGCCGTGAAGAAGTAGACGGCGAGGCCTGAACGGCCGACCGGGAAGAAAGCCGGGATGACGGGCACCGTCGTGAGCTTGGCCTACCAGCTCGACGCCCTCCCACCAGACTTCCAGGAGTTTCCATGGTCCGACCACGAGGCCGCCGTGTCAAACGACAGCCGGATTCTCGGCGCTCTCTGATAGCGTCGCAGACAGGTTCAACACTCGGCTACACAGCCGGATCGGACCAGACGCAGTCATTCCGACTTTGTTTCAGGATCGTCTTTGCATCTTCAGAAGGACAACCACGCATGATCAATTGTCTCTCCTGAAGGGTTCGAACCCTCGCCTCCCTTCCACGAAATGATCCGCGGATACGATGCCGTGCTCTGCCAGGCGTCACGGTAGGAGCGGCTGTCACAGCCGCAGTCGGTGACCAGCTTGCCTGCCCTGGGCGGACCCGCAGGCAGCCTGGCCGCCCCGACCTGATCACTGGTCCGGCCTGCCGTGAGCTGTCGATCATCAGGAGCGAAGGCACGCTGTCCTGCGCCACCAGGGCAGCAAGGATGCAGTCGGACACGCCGAACCCTGGTCTCCTTTGGAGCCCAAGCCAGCGGAAGAACCGGTTGCACAGCGTCCTGTGCGGGGCATCCTTCCATTGCAGGCCGTGTCGGATCACGTGGACGATGCCGCTGATCACGCAGCGATCGTCGACACGGCGCAGGCCGCGGGACGTCGGGGAGAACGGCTCGATCCGGCGCGTGTGAACCCAAGCAGCAACGGAACGTCGAGCATCGGACACCTCCGACACCCGCGGAACCACACCGTGTCGAGCCGTGCGAAGGGTCCTGAGCCTAGTCCGGCAACGCGTCCAGCGTGGCCGGCTCCACCGTGACGCCGTCGTCCTGCGTCATGCGGAACGACGCCAGCGCCGAATAGACGCACAGCCTGGCGCGCATCAGCGAGCCCAGCGGGCGGTGCGTTTCCAGCGAATGCGATGGTCGGAAGCTCATACGGTCTTCCACAAACCTCACCCGCGCCGGGGACAACGCGTCCTGGCGCGGCAGGGTGGCAACGGTGACGTAGGGGTTGTCCGCCTCCGGCCACCGCACCGAGGCATCCTCGATCGGCATCGAATCGAGATCGCTGCAGAGCTGCACGCGCAACTCGAACACGGCGTCGTGGTCGCGGAAGTACGCGACGGTCGCGTTGCGGAACACGTCGGGATCGGCGCTCGGGTCCAGCGTCTCGCCCGATCGCGCCACCTGCTCCGTGGACACCGGAACAGGGCGATCTTGGCCACGTGGTTCCCGTAACGGATTGCTGCCTGGCTGTGGTAGCGTTCCGCCAGCGGATGCAGCGGCGCATGGCCGAAGAAGTCCAGCCTGGGCACGACGCTTCCCGTCACCGCCTTGGCCGCCGCGTTCAAGGCGTGCGCGGTGGCGGAGACCGCGGTCTTGAGCGCCCCGTGGCTACCGGAAGTCGCCTCGATCCGGCGCATGCTCTTGAGGAACGCGGCTGCGTCCGCGTCGGGAAACACCGCGCCGGTGGCCAGGACGAAGTCCTGCGTATCGTCCGCGTAGCCGTCGATCTTCGGGCCTGAAACGCCGAACAGCTTCAGCGACAGCCCGCGATGGGTGGAGATCCTGTCCGACAGGTGCTCGCCCGGACCCTGCGCCAGACGTGCCAGCGCCCGGTCGGACCCGGGCTGGGCGAACAGCCCCTGCCGGAACGCCGGCGCCAGCCCGTCATGGACCACCAACGTGCCCTTGAGCACGCCGCTGGTCTTGACGCGTTACGCGCACGCCGCCCTGCCGTGGCCGGCAGCCGCGACCTCGACCGTCTCGTTCTGCATGGCGGTGACGATGGTGTCGATGGTTTCCGTTTCGCCCGGCACCGTCGTCTCGATGCCGAGGCGGTAGCATACGAAGCTCGTTCGGCAACCCTCCTGCCGTGCGTTGAAACTCCCGTATTCCGCAACTGGTTTCCGTGTGCGGCGGCAACGCGACACTCCGTGTAACGAGTCCGGAGGAATCTGGACTACCGCCTGGGCAGTCATGACCAGCGGAAGGAGGCAGCAGCACCGACAGGTCTGCTCGGCCGGCCTGCGGTGTCGACGCCGAGGCTTCCGGCACCGGAGCGGAACGTGTCCGGATGGCCTGCATCCGGACACGCAGCGCCTGCGGAAGGGTTACGCTTCCGCCGTCTCGGTGGTTTCCGACGCCTGCGTCAGCGCCTCGCCGAGTGCCCGCACCTTGTCGGCGTGCTTGCTGTCGGCCTTGCCGGCGATGGCGACGGTTTCCTTGCCAAGCTTCGCGATCAGCTTCCTGATCGCCTCGCCGTCGAGTTCCTTGGCGTGGAGATGCTTCTTCAGGCTTTCGAGGTCACGGACGATGGTCTTCACGCCAGGCGCGTCGAGCTTGCCCAGCGTTTCCTCCCACCCCTCGATGTTCTTGGTTGCGGCGCTGATGGTGAAGCCCTTCACGCCGTCCTTGAAGTGCTTGATGGTGGCGTCGAACTGCGGCATGGATGAAACCTGCTCGGTTGATGCACGGTGCTGGATCGCAACGTCGCGGACGCAACAGGCAAGCCGTGCCGCGGGTTTCCGGTCCAACGCGATGGTGAGCAGGCCAAGCCTCCGTCAGGTCGCGGGAACCGTCAGCCCCGGTTGCGCAGCAGCCTTGCCTTGTCGCGCTGCCAGTCCCGCTCGGCGATGGCGTGGCGCTTGTCGGCGTTCTTGCGCCCCTCGCCCACGCCCAGCGTCACCTTGGCGACGCCCTTCTCGTTGAAGTGGATGTCGAGCGGCACCAGCGTGTAGCCGCTCTTCTTCACCTCGCCCAGCATCTTGTCGATCTGCTTGTGGTGCAGCAGCAGCTTGCGCGGCGCCTTGGGCTCGAAGCGAGACAGCACGCCGCCCTGGTATTCCGGGATGTAGCAGTTGAACATCCATACCGCCCCGTCGCGCTCGGCGGCGTAGGCCTCGGTCAGCGTGGCCCGGCCCAGGCGCAGGCTCTTCACCTCCGGGCCCTTGAGCACGATCCCGGCTTCCACCGTTTCCTTGATGGTGTAGTCGAACCGGCCCTTGCGGTTCTGCGCCGCGATGCCGTGCGAGATCATCCCGCTCTTCTTCCTGTCCTTGGCCATGGATCGCGTCAGCCGAGCAGGCCGACCTCCTCCATCGCCGCGCGCACCGCGGCGCGCGTTCCGTCGCCCAGCGGGGCCAGCGGCAGACGGCAGAACTCGCCCCCCTGTCCGAGCAGGCTCGCGGCATACTTCACCGGCGCCGGGTTGCTTTCCAGGAACAGGGCGTCGTGCAGCGGCAGAAGCCGGTCCTGCAGCGCCATCGCCGCCCGAACGTCGCCCCGATCCCACGCCGCCTGCATGGCCGCGCACAGGGCGGGTGCCACGTTGGCCGTCACGCTGATGCAGCCCGACCCGCCGGCCGCGTTGAACGCCAGCGCCGTGCCGTCCTCGCCGGAGAGCTGGCAGAAATCCAGGCCGGCGGCACGACGGATCTGCAGCGGCCGGAGCAGGTTGGCTGTGGAATCCTTCACCCCCACGATGTTGGGATGCCGGGCCAGCCGCGCCATGGTCTCGACGCTCATGTCGATCACGCTGCGCCCGGGAATGTTGTAGATCACGATCGGCAGCGCCACCGCGTCCGCGATCGCCATGTAGTGCCGGTACAGCCCGTCCTGGGTCGGCTTGTTGTAGTAGGGCGTCACCACCAGCGCGCCGTCCGCCCCCGCTTCCCGAGCGTGTCGCGTGGTGGCGATGGCCTCGGCGGTGCTGTTGGAGCCGGTCCCGGCCAGCACGGGAACCCGGCCGGAGGCGGTGCGCACCGCGAGGTCGATCAGCCGACGGTGCTCCCCGTGCGTCAGGGTCGGGCTTTCGCCGGTGGTGCCGGTGGGCACGATCCCGCTGGTGCCGGCGTCGATCTGCCACATGATCAGCCGCTCGAACGCTTCCTCGTCCAGGGCGCCATCCGGCTGCATGGGGGTGATGAGGGCGACGATCGAGCCCTTGAACATGGTCCGCTCCAGTCCGACGGCGTTCGGCCGGATCCGTTCGCTGCGGCATTGGGCCGGCCGGCGACGGCCTTCGTTCTAGACCAGCTTGGCCCGGGCTGGAACAGGCATGCTCTTGCCCCGGGCGCCGCTTCGCCGGATGCTGCCCTCCACCCCGATGACAGCCTGCTCCCGCCTTGCGACCTCATCCGGAGCCGATTCGCGGACACGGCGCGGGCTGCTGCTCGCGATCGTCCTCCCGCTGGCCGGCTGTGCCGGCAGCACCGTGCCCGTGTCCGCCGGGGCGCGGACGGCAGGAATGCAGGCGGCTCCCGCCGCCGTGGCGCGCGACGCGGCGGCGGACCCGGACGATCCGGTGGCGGTGCGGCTGTCGGCCTACCTGCGCCTGCTCGCGCCCGGCGGCGGCTCGGCCGCCGAGATCGCCCGGTTCCTGGCGCAGAACCCGACCTGGCCGAACCGGGCGCTGCTGCAACAGCGGCTGGACCAGGCAATCGCCGCGGAAACCGACCCGGTGGCGCTGGGCACGGTGTGCGGCAGCGTGAGCCCGGGCTCTGCCGCCTCCCTGCTGCGCTGCGCCGGGATCGTTCCTGCCACGATCGGATCCACCCCAGGGCTGCCGGATGCGGGGCTGCCGGACGCGGGGCTGTCGGACGCGGTGCCGCCGGCGCTGGTGGCCGCGGCGCGCGAGGCCTGGGTGCACGGCATCGACGGGTCCGACCAGGCGGCGTCGTTTCTCCGCGTCTGGGGCCGGTTCCTGACCGCGGGGGACCAGGAGCGCCGCTTCGACCGGCTCGAATGGGCCGGCAACGCCGAGGCGGCCGGCCGTACCCTGCCGCTGCTGCCGCCATCCGACCAGCCCCTGGCGGCCGCCCGGCTGGCGCTGCGACGCAACGCTCCGGACGCCGATGCGGTCGCGTCGTCGCTGCCGCCCGTTGCCGCGCCCGCCCCGGTGCTGGTGCGGGAGCTGGCGCGCTG
>CALMVN010000261.1 GCA_937873225.1 uncultured Acetobacteraceae bacterium | reverse complement strand
TTCAAGAACCGCGAGGAAGACGCTATCTACGTCCTTATGGATACCCTGACCCGCGATCCGCATCCCGCCTCCTTCTCGGTTTCCGAGCGTGCCGCCGCGCGGATCGCCGAGATCGTCGCCGGCCAGCCCGGCAGCACCGGCCCGGACGCCCAGGCGCTTCGCGTGGCCGTGCTCGCCGGCGGCTGCAGCGGGTTCCAGTACAGCTTCAGGCTCGACCCCGCCATCGCCGACGACGACGCCGTCATTCCGGCAGGCCAGGCCCGCGTGGTGGTCGACCCGGTCAGCCTCGACCTGCTCGGCGGCGCCCAGCTCGACTACAGCGACGCGCTGATGGGCGCGCACTTCACCGTGCGCAATCCCAACGCCACCTCCTCCTGCGGCTGCGGCACCAGCTTCTCGATCGATTGAGGCCCGCCGGATCGCCGCTCGTGAAGCTCGCCACCTGGAACGTCAACTCGGTCCGGCAGCGCCAGACCCACGTCGCGTCCTGGCTGGAGGCCAACACGCCGGACCTGCTTCTGCTGCAGGAGATCAAGTGCGAGGCGTCAGCCTTTCCCGCCGACGCGTTCCGGGCGCTCGGCTACGACAGCACGGTGGTCGGCCAGAAGGCCTATAACGGCGTCGCGATCCTGTCCCGCCTGCCGGTTGTCGTCACCGCCCGCCACCTGCCGAACCTGGCCGTGCCCGATTCCGGCGAGCATCAGGCCCGCTACCTCGAGATACGCGCCGGGAACGTCACCGTCGGCAATCTCTACCTCCCCAACGGCAACTCCGGCGGCGCCGACGGCTATGCCGCCAAGCTCGCCTGGATGGACGCGCTGATCGTCCATGCCCGCGCCCTGCTCGCCGGCGACGCCGACTTCCTGCTCGCCGGCGACTACAACGTGTGCCCGACCGACGAGGACTTCGCCCCGAACACCGTCGGCCCGGCCGACGCCCTGCTGCGCCCCGAAACCCGGCAGCGGTTCCAGGCGCTGCGCTGGCTCGGCCTGACCGACGCGGTGCGGGCCCTCCACCCGCGCGGCCCGGTCTACACCTTCTGGGACTACCAGGCCGGATGCTGGCCGCGCGACCTCGGCCTGCGCATCGACCACGCCCTGCTGTCGCCGCGCCTCGCCGAACGCCTCGTCACCGCCATCCCCGACCGTGCCGAGCGCGACCGCCCGCAACCGTCCGACCACGTGCCGCTGGTGGTGACGCTGGCCTGAGGCGACGGCTCGTGCCAGCCGGGGATGCGCATCGTCCGGTCCTCCGCAGCGCCACCGGCCCGGGAGCGGCGTGCAGGCGCGGTGCGGTTCCGCCTGCCACCTCGTGCAGCCTGTCGGGCGCCAGGAGTGCGGCTCCGGTCGCAGGTCGCGTGCAGCCGGTCCGCCCGGTGTGCCGGGACGAGGAAGCTTGGCGCACGGCATGGTCGCTGCGATGATCGGGCATGTCGACCAGTCTGGATGATCCGGAGGACCAACGCGAGCTGCTGGATCGGCTTTGCGCCCATCTCAGGAAGCAGTTCTCCTGCAGCACGGCGATTCTCTACGGGTCACGGGCGCGAGGCGACGGCGACTCCACGAGCGACATCGACGTGTTGGCGTTCGGCGACGCCGACGAGACAGGCCATGTCGCCCATCGGTGGGAGAACCTCTTTCTGGACCTGCTTGTTTATCCGTCCGGGACCAAGCCGTCACGGGATTGGCTGAGGATCCACGATGGCCGGATTCTCTTCCAGCGTCATGCGGAAGGAGACGAAGTCCTTGCAGCTGTAAGAGACATGTTCTCATCAGGACCGGAGCGGATGAGCCCGGGCGACGCACGCACGACCCGGCTCTGGCTGGAAAAGATGCTCGCTCGCGCCGAAAAGGGTGATGCCGAGGGTGACTATCGACGGCCCTGGCTGCTGAGGGAGGTCCTGGAAATCTACTTCCTCCTGAGAGGAAGATGGTATCTCGGACCGAAGATGAGCCTGGCTTCCCTGCAGAACGAGGAGCCGGCGCATTTCGAGGTGTTCCGGAAGGCCCTGGCGTCCGGTGCGAGCATGGCGGACATCCGGTCTGCCGTGACGACCGCGAACGGACCTGGTTGAAGACTGCGACAGCCCGGACCTGGCCGAGACGGTGCCCATCCGGTGTCGACACCAGGAGCCGGATCGGAACCTGCAGGATGCAATCGCAGGTCAGGTTCGTGACGGCTTCCTGGCTGGCTTCAGCCCGGATCCCGCGCCACCGCCGGCGGCAGGTCGGCCGCGACCAGCGTCCCGTCATAGCCCTTGTGCAGCGCGCCCTGGAACCGCGCGGCCCAGTCCTGCAACTTGCGGACCGGGCCACCATGGTCACCGAACAGGACCGTCACGACCCGCCAGCCGCTGTCGTCCGAGCGCATGAAGGTCGTGGCCAGCATCCGGTCCGGCACCGCGACGTGCAACTCGCCCAGCTGCGCAAGGCCGCGCGGCAGCAGGCCCTCCGTCGCAGGCGTGCCGGCGGCGGCCCGCATGTCCACCGGCCTGATCGCCCAGCACTCGTGGGTCAACGGGCTTTGCCCGGGCAGAACCGGAGCGATGGCGCCGGCCAGCTGATCGGGATCGGTGCAGGACGGCGGCACCCCGACCGTTCCGGTTGCCCCGCTCATCACGCCGGGCGCCACCACGAGCATCAGCCCGGTCAGGTGGTTGTTCGATATCCGGTCGAACAACGTCGCCTGCCGCATCTCGATGCCGCCCCGTCCGGCCGCCAGTTCCTGCCACGTTCCGGCCGGCAGCGGCAGCAACCGTCCGGCGTAGTGGATGATCCCCTGCTGCCCCGGAGCGTCCGGCGGAAGCACGTGCGAGATGCCGTCGTCGGACGCGGCCGGAGGCGGTCGGGGATGATAGTGCGCGACCGTCAAGCCGCGCCCGCTTCCCTGTGCCCAGTGCAGCGGAAGGTGCGGGATCGCCGGCGGGAACATCGCCGCCAGCCCGGTGAAGGCAAGCGCGGTGATCAGGCAGGCGCGCCAGGCCGGCGCACGGCGCCAAAGCCGGCCGATCACCGACATGATGCGGTGCCCGTCCGCCTCAGCGTCCGGCCTCCAGCGCCGCCGGCGCCTCGCGATCCGGCGCCGTCACGTCGGCGATCCGGGTCACGATGCCGTACTCGCCCTTCTCCAGCCTTATCCGGCGCGCGCCCTGCTGCCGCGCCTCGATCAGCCCGTCGCTGACCATCTCCTCGATCGACCGCACCAGGTCGCGTGCGCTCGCACCCTGCCCCAGCCGGTCCTGGCGCTGCATCAGCTCGAACAGCAGCGCCGGGTCGATGCCGCCGGCGGCGATGTCGAGCCCGTAGCTCGCGATCATCGTCTCGATCTCCAGCGCCGCCACGCGCGCCACGTCGAGTCCGCCCAGTGCCCGGAACACGAAGATCCGGTCCAGACGGTTCAGCACCTCCGGCGCGAAGCCCGCCATGCGCAGCGCGTCCACCGAGGCCTGCCGCATCGCCTCCGGATCGTGGGCATGGCGGTCCGCGATCTCGCCCAGAGCCTCGGTGGCGATGTTGGAGGTCAGCACGAAGATCGCCCGCGTGGTCGAGACCTGCGTGCCCACCGACGCCTCGGTGACGTGCCCGTCGTTCCACGCGCTGAGGAACTTCTTGAACACGTCGGGGTGCGCCTTCTCGATCTCGTCGAGCAGCACCACGGCGTCCGGCGTCTCCTTCAAGCCCCCTGTCAGCTTGCCGTAGCTGTCCGAGCCGACATAGCCCTTGGGGCTGCCGAACAGCTGCGTCGCCGCGTGCGGCGCGCTCATCTGCGTCATGTCGAAGTGCAGCAGCTTGCGTCCGAGAGCTGCCGCCAGCCGCTTGGCGAGGTAGGTCTTGCCGGTGCCGGGCGGCCCCGCCAGCAGGAAGATGCCGACCGGCTTGCCGCGCACCTGCAGCGCCAGGCGGCGGCGCAGCTGCTGCGCCACGTCCTCGCACACCTGGTCCTGCCCGATCACCTGCGCACGCAGCGTCGCCGACAGCGCCACCGCGTCGATCACCGTCGCCTTTTCCTGCCTCGACAGCATCTCCTCGAGCGCGTCGCGGTTGGTCAGCCGGGCCAGAACGTCCATCAACCATCCCCGTGTCTTCCGCGCCCGGGCGGCGCGATGTCCCAGCCCGGCACGCCGCTCCCGCCGCTCGACTACGCCGGCACGCCACTCGTAGCCGATGCCACCGAGCACGATCCCCCAAAGCAGCACCCCGCCACCGACATAGACCGGGCCCAGCCGTGTGATCCGCGACAGCACGAGGTCGAGCAGGTGCGCCGGCGACACGTGCAGCTGCACCAGGATCTGCACGGTCGCCAGCGTCAGGAACGCCAGCATCATCAACGGCATCATCCGGGCAGCGCCGGACATGACCCCCTTCATTGCGCGAGCACCCCGACCTCGAGCTCCTGGTCCCTGGCGAGGTCGGGAAACCTTACCGGCCCGGTCGGGGTGAGCGCGCCGATGCCGAGCCCGGACGGCGGCAGCGCCCCCGCCTCCTGCGCCGGCACACGGAACGACACCGTGCCGGCGCGGTCGATCGGCAGCGTCACCACCACCGGCTGCCGCCCGATCCTGACCAGCCGGCTATAGCCGCCGGAACTGACCAGCACCGTGCGGCCGGCATCGGTGCCGTCCGGCGCCGACAGACCGGCGTCGAACAACGCCGTCTGCACCAGGCGCAGCCTGTTCCGCCTCAGCGCCGTCGCGATGGCCGCGGCGTCGGGCGCGGACAGGCCCAGGCCGGCAACGGCCGCCGGCTCCGCCGCGCGCGGCAGCAACCGGAGCTCCATCAGCAGATCCACCGGCTGCTTCGTCGTCGCCTGCGCCACCCCCGCCGCGGGCGCCGCAAGCCCCGGCGCCAACACGGCGATTCGGTCGTTGAAGCGGACCCATCCGCCAGCTGCCAGCATCAAGGCCAGGGACGCATATAGCGCCATCCGTCCTGGCGACGCGCCGCCGGCCCCGGCGAGGCTCGGTTCCGTGTCCCTAAGAGAGCTGAGCCTGTCCATGCAGGCGACCAGAACAGACGGCCTGCGTCGGCGCAACACACGACGTGTGTCGAATGGTTAACGTTCCAGTCACGGTGCTTCAAACCGACAACACAGGCGGAAGATGCGGCAGCAACTTGTCCGGCGTGATCGGGAAGCTGCGCATGCGCACGCCGGTCGCGTTGTACACCGCGTTGACGACCGCTGCCCCGGAGCCGCAAATCCCCAGCTCTCCGGCGCCCTTCACCCCGATCGGGTTCACCGCCGGGTCGGACTCCGCCAGCACGGTGACCTCGACCTCCCCCACGTCGGCCTGGATCGGCACGTGGTAGTTGGCGAGGTCGTGGTTGGCGAAGAAGCCCTGCCGCACGTCGACCTCGTTGCCCTCGATCAGCGCGCTGCTCAAGCCCCAGATCATGCCGCCCAGCAGCTGCGAGCGCAGCGTCTTGGCGTTCAGCACGCGCGCCACCGAGAACACGCCGACCATGCGGCGCATACGCACCTCGCCGGTGACCATGTTGACGCCGACCTCGGCGAAGTGCGCCCCGAACGAGGCTTCCGCCTTGCCCTGCGGCTTCTCCGCCTTGGACACCTTGCCCTGCGCCGTCACGCCGTCCGGCGAGATCCGCCCAGCCAGCGCACCGAGCTCCTCCCCCGCATCCCCCGACGAGATCCGGCCGCCTTCGAAGGCGATCCGCGTCATGTCCGCGCCGTGCAGCGGCGAGCGCGCGTCGCCGACCGCCGCTTCCGCCAGGCGGTCGCGCAACGCCTCGCACGCCCGGAACACCGCCGAGCCGGACGTCTCCGCCCCGAACGAGCCGCCCGATCCGGCGGTCGGCGGGAAGGCGGTGTCGCCCATCAGCACGCGCACCTTCTCCACCGGCAGCCCGGTGCTTTCCGCCGCGATCTGCGTGAGCACGGTGTAGGTCCCGGTGCCGATGTCGGTCATGGCGAGCCGCACCACCAGCACGCCATCGGCCCCCAGCGTCACCTCCGCCGACGCGTCGCGCAGCATGTTGCCGCGATAGGCCGAGGCCATGCCGTAGCCGATCAGCCATTCGCCGTCCCGCACCGTGCCAGGCCTGGTCGGCCGACGCTCCCAGCCGAACTGCGCGGCGCCGGCCTTCAGGCAGTCCGCCAGCTTGCGGGTGGTGTAAGGCTGGTGGCTGGTCGGATGCACCATGGTGTCGTTCTTCAGCCGCAGCGCCACCGGGTCCATGCCGAGCCGTTCCGCCAGCTCGTCCATGGCGCATTCCAGCCCGAGCGAGCCCGGCGCGTCGCCGGGTGCGCGCATCGAGTCCGACCGCGGCAGGTCGAGCTTCGCCACCTTGTGCAGCGTGGTGATGTTGGGCGACGCGTACAGCCCGCGCGTCGGCTGCGCCACGTTCTCGACGAAGTTGTCGTAGCGCGCAGTCTGCACCCACGCCTCGTGGTTCATCGACTGCAAGGCCCCGTCATGATCGGCGCCCAGCTGCAGGTGCTGGAACGTCTGCGTGCGGTGGCTGGTGACGTGGAACATCTGCTGCCGGGTCAGCGCCACCTTGACCGGGTGGTCGAGCCGTTTCGCCGCCAGGGCCGCCAGGATCTGGTCGGCGTAGTACGGCAGCTTGCCGCCGAACCCGCCGCCGATGTAGCGGCTGACGATGCGAACGTTGGTCTTCGACATCTGCAGCGTCGCCGCCACCCCGCCCTGGTGGCTGTCCACCATCTGCGACGAGCACCAGATCGTCAGCTTCGGCCCGTTCCACACCGCCAGGCTGGCATGGGGCTCCATCTGCGCGTGGTTCTGGTAGTCGGTGTCGTAGCGCAGGTCGACGCGCACCGGCGCCGCTGCGAACGCCTTGGCGGAGTCGCCGACATCGCTGACCGGGCTCTCGCCGCCGTCCATCTTGGACAGCACCTTGGCCTGGTCCAGGTGCCGCCGGAGGTCGGCCTGCGGCGTGTCCGACTCGTAGTGGACCACCAGCGCCATCGCCGCCGCCCGCGCCTGCTCGAAGGTATCGGCGACCACGAACGCGACCGGATCGCCGTAGTGCCGCACACGGTCGTCGCTCAGCATCGGCTGCGCCCGCGCGAACCGGTCCTGCGCCACCAGCGGCCCCCACGGCGCCTGCGGCGGCGCGTTGGCGTGGGTGAGGACCAGACGCACCCCGGGGGCGCGGCTGGCGACGGCGTCGTCGATCGACACCACCCGCCCGGTGGCGATGGTGGCCGGCACGATGTAGCCGACCAGCGGCTCCGGGCCGTGATACTCCGCGCCCTGGTACTCGTAGGCGTAGGGCGCATGCCCCGTCACCTTCAGCCGCCCGTCCACCCGGTCGATGCCGGGCCCGAACGGCCCGTCCAGGCTCGGCTCGCGCAGGCCCTTGGGTGTCCCGTCAGCCATTCCGCTGCTCCTGCCCGGGACGGACCGCCTGCGCCACCACGTGGGTGACGAGGCGGCGGACCATCGGGATCTTGAAGTCGTTGTAGCCGTGCCCGGCCGCCCCCTGCAGCAGCAGGTCGCAGGCACGGTCCAGCGCCGGACCGTCGGCGCGGGCGCCGGTCAGCGCCGCTTCCGCCGCCTCCACCCGCCAGGGCCGCGGCGCGATGCCGCCGCAGGCGAAGCGGGCCTGCCGGATCTGCCCGTCCGAGCCGTCGACGATCGACGCCACCGACACCAGCGCGAACGCATATGACGCCCGGTCGCGTATCTTGCGATAGCCCTGCACCCCCGGCGGCGGCGGCGGCAGCGTCACCGCGGTGATCAGCTCGCCGGGCTGCAGCACGGTGTCCAGGTGCGGCGTGTTGCCCGGCAGCCGGTAGAACCCGGTGATCGGGATGCGCCGTCCGGCGCCGTTCGCGGTCACCGTCTCGACCGTGGCGTCCAGCGCCATCATCGCCACCGCCATGTCGGACGGGTGCGCCGCGATGCAGGCGGAACTGGTGCCGACCACTGCGTTCATGCGGTTCACGCCCCCCATCGCGCCGCAGCCGGTGCCGGGCGCGCGCTTGTTGCAGGCGCTGGCGGTGTCGTAGAAATACACGCAGCGCGTGCGCTGCAGCAGGTTGCCGGCGGTGGTCGCGCGGTTGCGCAGCTGCGGCGACGCGCCGGCCAGGAGCGCCTGCGCCAGCAGCGGATATTGCGACCGCACCGTCGGGTCCGCCGACAAGGCGCTGTTGCTCACCCCGGCGCCGATCCGCAGCCCGCCCTCCGCGGTCGGGTGCACGCCGCCCGGGTCGAGGCGGCCGAGGTCGACCAGCCGGGTCGGCGTTTCCACCTCCAGCTTCATCAGGTCGAGCAGGTTGGTGCCGCCGGCAATGAAGGCCGCGCCGGACGCGGCGCCCGCCTGCGCCGCCCCCTGCGGGCTGCCTGCCCGCTCGTAGCCGAAGCTCCTCATGCCGGCACCTTGCGTCCGACGCCCGGATGGTCCGCGTCCTGGCCCGAGCCGCCCTCGACCTCGCGGATCGCGGCAACGATGTTGGGATAGGCGCTGCAGCGGCAGATGTTGCCGCTCATGCGCTCGCGCAGCTCCCCGTCGGTCAGCGGCGGCGGCGACGCGGTCAGGTCCGCGGTCACCCAGCTCGGCCAGCCGTCCTTGTGCTCCTGCAGCATCCCGATCGCCGAGCAGATCTGCCCGGGCGTGCAGTAGCCGCACTGGTAGCCGTCATGCGTCAGGAACGCCTGCTGCATCGGGTGCAGCGCGTCGCCCTGGGCCAGCCCCTCGATCGTGGTGACCTCCCTTCCGTCATGCATCACCGCCAGGCTGAGGCAGGCGTTGATCCGCTGCCCGTCCGCCAGCACCGTGCAGGCGCCGCACTGGCCGTGGTCGCAGCCCTTCTTGGAGCCGGTGAGGTGCAGGTGCTCGCGCAGCATGTCCAGCAACGTGGTGCGTGCGTCCAGCGTCAGCACCCGCTGCTGCCCGTTCACCGTCACCTGCACCCGTTCCATCACCACCGGGGCCAGGCCGGGCGCCGCGCCCTGCGGCAACGCCGGCGCCTCGACCGCCGTCCCGGCGTCGGCGGAAGTGCTTGCCAACCCGGCCGCGATCGCGGTCGCGGCACCTCCCTGCAACACCCCGCGGCGCGACACCCTCGCGCCCGGCGCCATTCCGTCCCGGCTTTCGTCCATGCCCAACCATCCCCGACCAGCGCGTCGTCGCATCATGACCCCCTTGCGACAACGGCGGGAGACGTCCGCACCGTCCCTCTCGTTCACGTGACGACACTCCCGCCGCCTGTTGCAACACGATTGGTTTAGTGGCGTGTTGCGCTCGAACAGACGAGCCCCGCCAAGTGATCATGCACACCCTTCCTGTCAGCCGACGCAGCAGCCTGATGCGCGGCATCGCCACCGCCGCCCTGTCCGCCGGTCTACTGGCTGCCGCGTCACTGCCCGCCGTGGCGCAGGATCAGCCCCAGCCCGAGCCGGCACCTCCCGTGCCGCCGATCCAGGCGCCGCAGGACCGTCCGTATGCCGGCCCGATCACGCTCCGGATCGACGCCACCGACCTCGACCGCCACATCTTCACCGCCCATGAGACCATCCCGGTCGCAGGCTCCGGCGACACCGTGCTGCTGTTCCCGAAATGGGTGCCCGGCGACCATTCCCCCACCGGGCAGATCGACAAGTTCGCCAGCCTGGTGATCCACGCCGGCGGCACCCGCCTCGCCTGGGTACGCGACCCGGTGGACGTGTACGCCTTCCACGTGCCGGTCCCGCAGGGCGCCACGTCGCTCGAACTCGACTTCCAGTACCTGTCGCCGGTGGTGCCCAACGAGGGCCGTGTGGTGATGACGCCCACCATGCTCAGCCTGCAGGCCAACGAGATCCTGCTCTACCCGGCCGGTTACTTCTCCCGCGACCTGCCGTTCGACATGACCGTCACCTATCCCGCCGGCTGGACCGCCTTCGCCGGGCTCGACGTCGCGAGCCGGCAGGGCGCGGTGGTGCACTACAAGACCGTGCCGCTGAACACCCTGGTGGACAACCCGATCCTGGCCGGCCGCTACGTCCGGCGCGAGGACCTATCGCCGCCGGCCACGGTCCCGGGCGGCACCGCGCCGGTGCACCTCGACATCGCCGGCGACGTGCCGGACGACCTCGCCATCGCTCCCGCGGTGCTGCAGGCCTATCGCAACCTCGTGGTGCAGGAGCAGCGCCTGTTCGGCTCGCACCACTACGACCACTACGACTTCCTGCTGTCGGTATCGGACCAGCTCGGTGACATCGGCGAGGAGCACCACCGCTCCTCGGAGAACGGCGAGGGCGCCGACGATTTCACCGCCTGGGACAAGAACCTCGCCGACCGCGACCTGCTGCCGCACGAATCGACCCATAGCTGGAACGGCAAGTTCCGCCGCCCGGCCGACCTGTGGCAGCCCAACTTCAACACCCCGGAGCGCGACAGCCTGCTCTGGGTGTACGAAGGCCAGACCGAGTACTGGGGCAAGATCCTGTCCGCCCGCTCCGGGCTGTGGACCAAGCAGGACGGGCTCGACCAGCTCGCCGACATGGCCGCCTCCTACGACAACGGCGTCGGCCGCTCCTGGCGGAACCTGGAGGACACCACCAACGACCCGATCATCGCCGAGCGCCGGCCGATCCCCTGGCGCGGCTGGCAGCGCTCGGAGGACTACTACGACGAGGGCGCCCTGGTCTGGCTCGACGTCGACACCAAGCTGCGCGAGCTGTCGCACGGCACCAGGTCGCTGAACGACTTCGCCCGCTCCTTCTTCGGCATGGACGACGGCAGCTACGTCACCAGCACCTACGTGTTCGCCGACGTCGCCCGCGCGCTCAACGCAGTGGCACCGTTCGACTGGACCGGCTTCCTCCACACCCGCCTCGACGGCCTCGGCGAGCACGCCCCGCTCGACGGCATCACCCGTGGCGGCTACCGGCTGGTCTATACCGAAACCGAAAGCCCGTACGAGAAGAGTGCTGCCGGCATACGCAAGATGACCGACTTCGCCTACTCGCTCGGCCTGTTCCTCACCCATGACGGCACGGCGCGGAGCGTGATCTGGGGCAGCCCTGCCTTCAAGGCAGGCATCACCGTCGGCACCGCCATCGTCGCCGTCAACGGCGCCGCCTACGACCCGGACGACCTCGCGCGCACGATCACCGACAACAAGAGCACGCAGACGCCGATCGAGCTGCTTCTGAAGGCCGACGACCACTACCGCACGGTGCGCATCGATTACCATGGCGGCCTGCGCTACCCGCACCTCCAGCGCGCGCCGGGCAGCACCACGGGCAGCCTCGACGCGATCCTGTCCCCGCTGGACTAGCGGCAGGTCCGCCGCATCCACCCGGGAACCGCCGGTCCACCCGGGCAGGCACGCCTGCCCGTCCGACGTCGACCGGCGGTGGCCGACACCGTCGCCCGTCCATCGCGCGCCCGTTTGATCCCGACCCGACCAGCATACGAGGTCGGTTCATAAGACGATCCTCGGGCTGCGATAGGCAGAAACGATGGGCGTCCCAGGGCTGCCCGGCTTCTTTCACGGCCGCGATGCCGCTAGGTTCGGGCACGCCATCGGGGCGACCCGGGGCAGGAAGCGTGCCGAGCCGCGAAGCGGCAAACGGAGGAAACATGGACGGAGACAACGTCGGCAAGTGCCCCATGGGGGGCGACGCCGCCAGCGGAACGGGCAACGCCGCCAACAACTCGACGGCCTGGCCGAGGTCCAACCGGGACTGGTGGCCGAACCAGCTCAACCTCAAGATCCTGCACCAGCACTCGGTCGACTCGAACCCGCTGAAGGAGGACTTCGACTACGCCGAGGCCTTCAAGACGCTGGACCTCGCCGCGGTGAAGCAGGACCTGTTCGCCCTGATGACCACCTCGCAGGACTGGTGGCCGGCCGACCACGGCCATTACGGCCCGCTGCTGATCCGCATGGCGTGGCACAGCGCCGGCACCTACCGCATCGGCGACGGCCGCGGCGGCGCCGGCTCCGGCACGCAGCGCTTCGCACCGCTGAACTCCTGGCCCGACAACGCCAACCTCGACAAGGCCCGCCTGCTGCTGTGGCCGGTCAAGCAGAAGTATGGCCGCAAGCTGTCCTGGGCCGACCTGATGGTGCTGGCCGGCAACTGCGCGCTGGAGTCGATGGGCCTCAAGACCTTCGGCTTCGCCGGCGGCCGCGCCGACGTGTGGGAGCCGGAGGAGGACATCAACTGGGGCCCTGAGGATACCTGGCTCGGCGACAACCGCTACAGCGGCGACCGCGAGCTCGCCGATCATCTCGGCGCGGTGCAGATGGGCCTGATCTACGTCAACCCCGAGGGTCCGAACGGCTCCCCCGACCCGCTCGCCTCCGCCCGAGACATACGCGAAACCTTTGCCCGGATGGCGATGAACGACGAGGAGACCGTGGCCCTGATCGCCGGCGGCCACACCTTCGGCAAGAGCCACGGCGCCGCCAGCGCCGAGCAGTACGTGGGTCCCGAGCCCGAGGCCGCCGGCATCGAGCAGATGGGCCTGGGCTGGAAGAACAGCTACGGCACCGGCAACGGCCCCGACACCATCTCCAGCGGCCTCGAAGGCACCTGGACCGCCGAGCCCACCAGGTGGGACAACGGCTACTTCGACAACCTGTTCGCCTTCGAGTGGGAGCTGCAGCGCGGTCCCGGTGGCGCCTGGCAGTGGAAGCCCAAGAACAACCAGGCGACCGACCTGGTGCCGGACGCGCACGACGCGACCAGGCGCCACCCGCCGATGATGTACACCACCGACCTCGCCCTGATCACCGACCCGTCCTACCTCGCCATCTCCAGGCGCTTCCACCAGGACCTGGACGCGTTCTCCGACGCCTTCGCCCGCGCCTGGTTCAAGCTGACCCATCGCGACATGGGCCCGGTGGCGCGCTACCTCGGTCCGGAGGTGCCGGCCGAGGTGCTGCTGTGGCAGGACCCGGTGCCGGCCGTGGACCATCCTCTGGTGGACGAGGCCGACGTGGCCGCGCTCAAGGCGAAGCTGCTCGGCTCCGGCCTTTCGGTGTCCGAGCTGGTATCCACCGCCTGGAAGTCGGCCTCGACCTTCCGCGGCACCGACAAGCGCGGCGGCGCCAACGGCGCCCGCATCCGCCTCGCCCCGCAGAAGGACTGGGCAGCGAACGAGCCGACCGAACTGGCCAGGGTGCTGGGGGTGCTGGAAGGAATACAGGCCGAGTTCAACGCCGGGCAGGCGGGCAGGAAGGTCTCGCTCGCCGACCTGATCGTGCTGGGCGGCTGCGCTGCCGTCGAGAAGGCGGCGGCGGACGGTGGCCATCCGGTGGAGGTCCCGTTCACCCCGGGCCGCACCGACGCGTCGCAGGAGCAGACCGACGCCCATTCCTTCCGGGTGCTGGAGCCGCATGCCGACGGGTTCCGCAACTACGTCGGCCACAGCCGCGGCAGGCAGGATGAGGTGAACCTGATTGACCGCGCTCACCTGCTGACCCTGACCGCCCCCGAGATGACGGTGCTGCTCGGCGGCCTGCGCGTGCTGGGCGCCAACCACGGCGGCTCGACCCTCGGCGTGTTCACCACCCGTCCGGGCATCCTGACCAACGACTTCTTCGTCAACCTGCTGGACATGGGCACCACCTGGAAGGCGGTGTCCGATGCAGACGACCGGTTCGAGGGCCGCGACCGGCGCACCGGCGAGTTGAAATGGACCGGCAGCCGCGTCGACCTGATCTTCGGCTCCAACTCGCTGCTCCGCGCCGTCTCCGAGGTGTTCGGATGCAACGACTCCGCCGAAGCGTTCGTGCACGACTTCGTCGCCATATGGACAAAGGTGATGAACCTGGACCGCTTCGACCTGGCCTGATCCGTCGGGCTTCCGCCGGAGCCTCGACGACAGCGACGCGGCGTTCCCGCAAGGGGACGCCGCCTTCGCATCCGCGACGTTCCAGCCGGGTGAGAGTCCCGGTCCTGGCCTGGATGAAAAAGCCGACCGATTGGACACGACGCGTTCATACCGCCAACGATAGTCGGCGCCTGGACACGGCGACGCGGTCTGCACCGAGGCCTGCAACGGCTTCCAGAATACCTGGATGCTCCTCGCGCTGCATCCCGACACGATGCCCCTCGACCGTGCCGGTCACCGCAACCGGAGGCATCCGGACGCGGGATCGACATCCGGGCTGTTACGACATCACCCAGCCGGCCGACAGATCTGCATCGTCCCCGCCTCCGTCAGCTTCCCCAGACCGACGGACGCCCCAACCCGAGCAGTGACCGGTCGCCACACCGACGTGGCCCAGCCGGAACGGCGGCGACACCGGACCGGATGCCTCAGGGACGCGACCGGACCGGATCCCGCCAAGTCCATCGCGATCCCGAGCCGGGTTCATGACCTCGTCGGGCAGCAACCGGCCTCATAGGCCGAGCAGTGTCTCGGCGTTGCGATGCGCGATCTTCTCCTTGTCGTCCTGACCGACCGGGAGCCGCTCGAGGAACTCACGGGCGCCGGTGTTGGTCAGATACGGGTAGTCCACCGAGTGGATGATCCGGTCCGCCCCCAGCACCTCATGGATGAAGCTGAAGTGCGGCAGGTTCAGCATCCCGCTCGGCGTGACGAACACCTGCGACCGGTAGGTCTCGGTGATGCTGCGCGACAGCCCGGTCACCGCCCGCGGCATCGCGTCGTCCATGCGCTGGAGGAAGAACGGCACCATCTCGCCCCAGTGTCCGCTGATCACCTGCAGCCCGGGAAAGCGATCGAACGCTCCGGACAGGATCATGCGCACGACCTGCACGCCGGCTTCCGCATGCCAGCCCCAGCCGAACAAGGACAGCCGCGCCGTCACCGCTCCCTTCAGCCCGCCGTAGTACGGCTGCTGCACCTGCGGCAGGGGCACGCCCGGATGGACGTAAAGCGGCACGCCCAGGGCGTCCAGCATCGCCAGCACCGGGCGGTAGCGCTCGTCGTCCAGGAAGGTCCCCCCGGGCCGCCCGACGACCAGCGTGCCCTTGAGCCCCAGCTCCTTGACCGACCGCTCCAGCTCCCCCGCCGCCGCCTGCGGGTCCTGCCAGGGAAGCGTCGCGAAGCCGGCGAAGCGGCCCGGATGCGCACGCACCGCCGCGGCAAGCCGGTCGTTTGCCGCGCGCGCCAGCGCGACGGCCTCCTGCGCCGGCGCCAGCTGCGTCGGATTGCTGTAGGACAGCACCTGCATGTCGATGCCGTGCGCATCCATCTCGGCGATCCGCCCGTCCCCCATGTCGAACGCCCGGTCGGGGATCTCCCGAACCGAACGAATGGCGGGACGGCCGGTCGACGGCGCGGCCGCGCCGGCGTCGCCCGCGCCGAGCTCCTTCAGGTAGCCGGCTTCCGCCGCCTGTGGCTCCTCGGTGGCCTTTGCCAGGCCCGCGTCGAACGCGTGCTCCTCGATGACGATGATCCGCATGAACTTTTCCTCGACCCGTGCTGATCTCCTGCAGCCAAACCGCGGAAAAGCTCCTGGTTCATCCGGATCGTTCCGTCCGATCCGGCGTTCCGCCTCCGGATCCTGCCCGACCAGGGAACACCGGAAGCGGAACGTCCTGCGTGCCACGCCGTTGTGCCGCCATGAGCATCGGCGACCTCAAGCTGACGGACGGCACCGAACAGGTGCAGACCCGCATCCCTTTCGCGAGCCTGGTTCTCGCCTATGCGGCCATGGTCCCGATGGTCGCGTCCGCCGGCGCCGTCCTGCTGGCGCCGCGTCGGTGGCGGGGGCCGGCGTCGGGCTTGGGCAGCCTCTGGGCCGGCGCCGTGCTGTGCTTCCTCGCCGGCGTGCGACGCGGGCTGAGCTTCCGCCAGCCCGGCGGATCGACGGTGTCCGAGATCGGCACCATGGCCTCGCTCTTCAGCATCGGCGCGGGAAGCCTCCTGCTGCCGCGCGGCAGGCCGCCGGTGCTCGCACTCCTGGGTGGCTTCGTGCTGCTCGGCATCGGCGATACCCGGGCCGCCCGCCGAGAGGAGGCGCCGCGCTACTTTGCCAGGCTGCGCCCGGTCCAGGTCCTGCTGCCGCTCGCCAGCCTGTCCGTCCTGCTATGGGCCGGCGCCCGGACCAGCCTCGAAAGCCGCTAGAG
>CALMVN010000260.1:5623-7088 GCA_937873225.1 uncultured Acetobacteraceae bacterium | reverse complement strand
ATCAATGACTTATGGAAGTTGTCCCGAGGAAACGAGCGAGCAATCTAATAGTAGTGAATCTAATATCTTCTTCTACTAGCTCCATCGCTGCTTTCCACAGCGACGGGAACACGACCCTCGTGCATATTTCGAGCAGTTGCTCTTGAAGCGCGGTGAACGACTATGGGGACCATCCACGCCCTCCTGGTCGCGAGAGGCAAGCAAGCAGCGATCGACGCAGGCATCGACCGTCCGGTCGTCGAAGCCGCCGCACAGTATCTAAGTGACGAGGACAGCGCCCTCTCCTTCGCCTACTCCGGCTGGGCCCAGTGCGCTCTGCCACACAAGCGCCTTGCCCCGGACGCGCCCTGGTCGATCACGTCCGAAAAGGTCCGCCTGATGGTGGAGCCCGGACGGAGGATGGTCGGGGACAGCCAGGACTACGAGTTCATCGGAGTTCCGTTCGGTGCTCACGCCCGGCTCATCCTACTGTTCCTGCAGACGGAAGCCCTCCGGACGGGATCCCGCGAGATAGAGCTGGGAAGGTCCCTACGGCAGTGGCTCGGGAGGATTGGCGTCTCCGTCGGCGGCATGACGGGGCGCTCGGTCAGGGACCAAGCCGAGCGTATATCCCGGTGCCGGTTAACCTTCCAGATCGCGACGGCTGGGCACAGGGTAGTAGGGCTGGTGAACCAGTCCATCGTCGACCGCGCGCTCTTCATCGAGGAGGGCGACGGAAGCCAGGGACGGCTCAACCTGGAGACGGCCAAACTTTCGGAGGGCTTCTTCGAGCAGCTGCAGAAGCATCCGGTTCCCGTGGAGGAGGCCGCCATCAAGGCGCTGAACAACAACGCCCCTGCCCTCGACGTCTACCTGTGGCTGGCCTACCGGCTGCACTCTCTGCCCTCGCAGCGTCTGGTGACATGGAAGGCGTTGAAGGGGCAGTTCGGGACCGGATTCAAGGAGATGTACCACTTCAAGCCGCGGTTCTCCGGCGCGCTGGCCCTCGCGCAGGCCGTTTATCCGGACGCGAGGCTCGACGTTACGGAGCAGGGCGTCGTGCTGCACCCAAGCCGCCCACCGGTAGCGCCGAAGGCCCACGCTATCCGCTGATCTTCTCGCGGATCTCGGGGCCATTTTCCTGGCGGGCTCGCTGGATTCCACACTTCTTTGAGCTCGCTGGATTCCACAAGGAAAACTGCCTCGGCCTGTAAGGATTAACCTGGACGTCCTCGAGTTTCTCGCCCATTCCGAGTAGCCGCCGTTGCTGCGGGAACGATCTAGATGCTGCGGCAACCGCTCCAGTTCATATTCGACCGCCTCACACCCATCATAGTCAACGTGTTGGACGTGAAGGCAGAGTTTGAGAAAGGCTGGCGATGGTGGAAGCCTTGGTTCCGCCGTCCCCGGCCGAAACTGCCGACAAGAGGTCCGATCCCAAGCTCAACATGGTGGTCACGGCAGCTACCATGGCGGAGGCATCGCC
>CALMVN010000260.1:2953-5613 GCA_937873225.1 uncultured Acetobacteraceae bacterium | reverse complement strand
TCCTCGGAACCTCGGAGGCCTGCGTGGAGACCATAGACTCCATCATCAATGAGAGCGCTGCGCCTACGCCGGGGGCCAGCAGAGCCTGCGGGCGTCGATCCGGTTGTCAGCCGCCCCACCTCGATCTCATCGTGTTCCGGCTGCGTCACGTCGACCACCTTACGGGGACGGTGAGCGACGACGTTCGTGCTGCCCGCATGCCGCCCGCTACTTAGCAGGATGCCGTCACCGCCTGAGGTGCAGACCCTCCCGCCGAAGACCTACCCCGTGTAGCTCGCCAGGTTATAGACGTCGGGCACCTGCCCCCGGAGCCCGTATAGGTCGACGTAGCCCCTTCCAAGCTGGACACGTATTGGTGGTAGTGCCAACGCGACCTCCTCATCGGCATATAGCCGAGAACCTCGGTTGATCTCGTTCGGCTCCATGTAGACGCTGCCCGAGAAGGCGTCGAAGAACCGGCGGACGGTCAGTAGGTCGTCCTGGACGTCGCTTGTCAGCAGCAGGAGCGGAGGGTTGCCCCCCCCCCCACACCGACGCTGCGTGGGGCTTCCGCATCCACTCCAAAATATCAGGCTCGGTCGCGGGCAGGACGCCAACGTTGGCGGAGATGCGGGTCAGAACGTCGAGCGTCACGTCGCGGTGCTCGCGCACCGCGGGCACCGAGTTCTAGTAATATGAACTGTCCAAGCCGAGGCTGACTTCGAGAAGTAGTTCAGCAGCGGTCCTATTGCCCGCAGGATGGCTTGCCAGCTTGCCAGCTTGCTGGCTTGCTAGCCGGACAGCCCTACGTTCGGCCGAATTCGATCTTTCTTGCCACGGGAACCGTCGGTGGCTGTTCAGCAGCCGAAGCGACCATGAGAGAGACGACCAACATCGACATGGCGAACGTCCAACCTGGCTTGGTGATGCACGTGCTGCGGGTTGCGATGCCCGAGATGAGTTAGCGGGGCTGGTGGGTGTTCGGGAGGTTCATATGGGCTCCTGTTCCATACCCTCAGGATGAAGGAGCTCCTACCATCCCAGCACGACAGTGGCGTTGCAACCTGCGCCTGCCACTACGGCAAGCCGCGCGCTCTGATTGCAATTCGGACGCCCGTCCATATGGATTGCCAGCTGGCAAGCTTGCCAGAAAGCCGACCTGCTGAATTGCCTATCAGAAACCGCGCTCGTCCAGCCACGCTAGGATCGCCTCGTTGACGATCTCCTGCTTCTCAATGCGTGTCCGGTGAGCCGCTTCGCGCAGGCGCTCCTGGGTTGAGACTGGCAGACGGACTGTCAACGCCGTCCTCGGCTCCTCCACCGGCGGCGGCGCGACGATAGGGGATGGTCTCCGCCCGGGAGGCGTCGCTTCCGCCGGTGCGGTCTCCTGCCGCGGCGTCACGTCCGCGGGCGGGGCGGCAGCACCCTTGGGGACCCCGAGGAGTGTCGCGTCCAGCGGAGCGGCAGGCGACTTAGCCATGGTCGGCGGCTCCCTTCATGCGGTGGTCGAGATAGGACCACAGCACAGAAATTTCGGCAGCCGATTTCGACGATGGATCCAGCTCGACGGCGGTCCTCCCGTCGGTCATCGATGTCGCGAAATCGACCCGGCTCACGAGTATCGACGGCGCCACCGTCCCATGCTGTGATAGGGCGATCGCCGCCTCGGCCGTGATCTTCGCGCGCGCAGTGACTTGGTTGACGACGAACACCATCGGCTTACCGGCCTTCCGCACGATCTACACGGTTCCGCCGACGGCGCGCAGGTCATTCGGCGACGGACGGACGGGGATCACGACGAGATCAGCGTAGGCGATGACGGACGCGATCGTGTCGGTGACGCTGGGCGGCGTGTCGACGAACAGTAGGCCTACGCCGCCAGCGCGGCAGGCTTCAATGGCCGCCCCCAATCCCTTCGAGATGTCGACGAACAGCGGGGTTTCGGCAGCCCGCACATTATACCATGCTGCAAGCCCTCCTTGCGGGTCAGTGTCCGCGAGAGCCACTCGCCCGGCGCCAGCACGTTCGGCTTCCACTGCGAGGTGGCTGCTGAGCGTGGTTTTCCCGGCTCCACCCTTCCGGCTGGCCAGCACGACGACCTGCATGTAAGCCCTCCTGCATCCCGACCATCCAAACAGTCGGGAGGCAGCGCATACCGCCATCCGGACATCTGGTCAAACATACGGCCTGCTTGCCTGTCAGCCAGCTTGCCAGCAAGCAGGGTCTGGCAGGACAGCGTAGCCAGACCAAGCCGGAAGCCGATCCCGAGGCTAGGACGATCCGACTGAGCGCGCAGGTGAGGGGGCGTAGCCTCAGCCGGGCGGCGGATCCCGCTCCGGCTCATCGTGGCTCAGGCGGTCGAAGCGCTCGCCAGTCGTCCAGAGGACTTGGCCGGACGCGGCCGCTGCTGCGGCATGGGCCTCATCGTCCAAACGCGCCTGCCGCCGGGCATCAGGCTCCTGTCATGGGCAGCGAGCATCGAAACGATGACCTCCGACTCCATCCTGCGGATCGACTTCGGCTCGCATATCTCGGACACCAGCACGTCGTCGACGGACGTCCAGCCGCTCTCCGCGACGCAGTCGAAGACGTCCACGACGGCCGACGTTCCCAGTGGCCGACGCCGGCGGGAGGCTTCAATGGCCACGACTCGTTGCCGAGGAGGGAACTCAAGAGCACGC
>CALMVN010000260.1:0-2907 GCA_937873225.1 uncultured Acetobacteraceae bacterium | reverse complement strand
ATCGCGTGAGTTAACGATCCAGCCGTAAAGCCACGGGGGAGCAGCGCCTTTCGCAAGGGCGCCTGGATACTCGGCCTGGCTGACGGGATGCCGTCCTGGACCTGATGGCCCAACTCACAGACTAGTTGTCGTTCGCCGAGGCGCTTAGGGTCCAGATGCTGCAGGCGATCGAAAACCTGGCGGTGCGCCTCGAACGGTTGAGGTTCCGCGGGCGTGGCAACAGCCCGCACAAGTAGATGCTGACCCACGCGCGGCGGATGACCGGCGTTGCCATCGGCAGGATGCACGAGCGGTTCGCAGACATCGACGCCCAGACCAGCGAGGTGGTCGCCGTGCTGCGGCAGGCGGCAGCACACACCGCCTTCATCCGCGGCCGTCGCGACGAGCTATACATGGCCTACCGGGAATGGAAGGACCTGCTAGCCAAGTGGAGCACCTGCCCGGTGCGATCCTTCGCCGAGTGCTGGGCGCTGATCGACGAGACCTACCGGTTCCTCCCCCCGCGCTTCATGGCCTACCAAGGGTGGAAGCGGACCACCGAGCAGCGGCCGATGGTCCGACCGCGGGAGAACGTTTGGTGATACAAGTTCGCCAAAACAGAGTTGAAGGTTACCCAGCGTCAGCGCCCGATCACTGCATCTTAACCGCGGTCACCGAGATCTGGCTCTGTTGGCCGTAAGCAGCCGGTCCGCTCTCGGCTGGACCCCTTGGATAAGCGGACATCCACAACGGCTTGCTGATTGGCGTGGCACGCACCCCAACGACCAAGTCGACCAACTGGAGCATTGCCGGGATACATGAACCCGAGCCGAAGCATCGGGCTCTACCGCGGGACTCATTCCTCAGCCGAAGTCGGCAAGGTTGTCATCCCGATCCCATGCAACCCGCTAATGCTCTAGCGAAGCTGGCTTACTAGCGAGCAACCCGCAGGCCAGCTTGATCGCGCCCGATACCGCACCCATCCTGCTCCTTCCCCGTTATCCCGACTTGCGAGGCCGACTGCCATGCCGCCCAACATCCCGCTCCGCCTGCGCGAGCTGCATCCCGAACTGACCGCCATCCGCCGCGACATCCACGCCCACCCCGAGATGGGGCTGGAGGAGAAGCGCACCGCTGCCCTGGTCGCGGCGTGCCTGCGCGATTGGGGGCTCGACGTGGCGGAGGGCGTCGGCCACACCGGCGTGGTCGGGACGTTGCGGGGGCGGCGCCCCGGGCAGGGCGCGATCGGCCTGCGCGCGGACATGGACGCGTTGGCAATCCAGGAAGCGACCGGGCTTCCCTACGCCTCCACCCGGCCCGGGGTGATGCACGCCTGCGGCCATGACGGGCACACGACCATGCTGCTGGGCGCCGCCCGTTTCCTGGCCGAGGCTCCGGACTTCGCGGGCACGGTGCACTTCATCTTCCAACCTGCCGAGGAGGGCCGCGGCGGCGCCGATGCCATGCTGGCCGACGGGCTGTTCGATCGCTTCCCCTGCGACGCGGTCTACGGGATGCACACCGGTGCCGGCCGCCCGCTTGGCCTGTTCGAACTGCGCAAGGGGCCGTTCATGGCCTCGGCTGGCATGTGGAAGGTGGTGTTCACGGGCAACGGCGGTCACGGCGGCTCGAAGCCGCACCTGGCCAGCGACCTGTCTATCGCCTTGGCCCACTTCGTGTTGGGCCTGCAGACCATCGTCGGACGCAACGTGCCTCCAGGCGAGACCGCGGTGCTCTGCGTCGGCCATATCGCCGGCGGCGCGGCTGATTCGCCCAACGTCATGCCCGCCGAGATGGTGGTGGCGGGCACCGTTCGCGCCTTCACCCGACCGACCCGCGAGGTGTTGGAACGGCGGCTGCATGAGCTGGCTCAGGGCTTCGCGGCCCTTCAGGGCTGCGCGGCCACGGTGGAGGTGCGGTGGATCACCGCGCCGCTGGTGAACCACCCCGAGCAGACGGACGCTGCCACATCCGCCGCTCGGGCGGTAGCCGGCGCGGCGGCGGTGGACGCAGATGCGGAGCCGACCACAGGCGGCGAGGACTTCGCCGCCATGCTGGAAGCCAGACCTGGCGCCTTCCTCTTCGTCGGCAACGGCACCTCTCCCGGCGTGCACACGCCGATGTTCGACTTTAACGACGAGCTTCTGCCGATCGGTGCAGCCTATTGGGTCAGGTTGGTGCAGCAGGAACTAGCAATAGGCAGCTAGCAGCTTCGAGATACACGAACTTGTAATATCGCTGGCAATTAGCAGCGACTTAATCTTGGTCCGTCAAGATCTGGGGATGACAGGCAGAGCCGCCCCAACCAGACATCCACGATGGCGAGTGGCTGACCAAGCGCCTTGCTTGCAACAACTATTCGCACACGCGACACTGTAGGATGCCCATCCGAAGAACCGTCTCGATATCGCTCAGCCCGGAGATGCAGGCGGTGGCCGAGCGGCTGCGCGACACGGGCCGCTACGGCAACATCAGCGACGTGATGGGAGCGGCACTACGCCTGCTCGAAGAGTGCGAGCTGGACTTCCGGGCATACTGGGACGCTCGCCTGGCTGCTGTGGAGCAGGAAGCGGCCCGGGCATGAACGACGGAAGCATGTTCTTCGGCGGTGGCGGCGAGCTGGGAGAACTCGTCCGCACCTTCGACTGGGCTGCAACGTCCTTGGGGCCGATCGACGCGTGGCCCCAGAGCCTGAGGACCACCGTCGGCAACCTGCTGCTGTCCCCCGTCCCGATCGCGCTGCTCTGGGGCGGGGAGGGCATCATGATCTACAACGATGCCTATTCCGGCTTCGCCGGCAGTCGCCATCCGCGGCTTCTCGGCTCCAGGGTACGTGAGGGCTGGCCGGAGGTAGCCGCCTTCAACGACAACGTCATGCGCGTCGGCCTCGCTGGCGGCACGCTGTCCTACAAGGACCAGGAGCTCGTC
>CALMVN010000259.1:2068-15888 GCA_937873225.1 uncultured Acetobacteraceae bacterium | reverse complement strand
CAAAGGGCGACCGCCCTTTGGCGGGTCCAGGGCAGAGCCCTGGCCTGTGCAGGTCCAACCTTGCCGCCGTTGATACGAATCCGGCCTCATCCCGACGACAGGCGGTAGAGCACGGTCGGCCGCAGCACCCGGTCCTCCAGCTCCAGGGAGGTCGGCACGTCGTAGCGGCCGATCGGCAGGAGCCCCTCCCTGGGCAGGTAGGCGCGTCCGGGATCGGCGACCCACACCTCCGTTGTCGCGGCCAGGCGTCGCAGCCAGGGCAGGATGTGCCGCGTCATCGGCGCCTCGTAGCAGACGTCGCCGCACAGGATCAGGTCGAACGCCCGGTCGCTGCCGACCAGGTCCGCGGCCAGCACGGTGACGGCGACCGAATTATGAACAGCGTTCAAACGGATCGCCTCGGCGGCCAGCGGGTCGATCTCCGCCGCCTCCACCGTTGCCGCGCCGGCCATCGCGCAGGCGATCGCGGCGATGCCGCCGCCGGCGGCGAAGTCCAGCACCCGTCGTCCCCTGACCAGCTCCGGATGGTCCAGCACGTGCCGCGCCAGCGCCTGCCCGCCGGGCCAGGCGAACGCCCAGAACGGCGGCTCGACGCCTTCCCGCTCCAGCCACGCCTCGGAGGCCTGCCAGATCGGCGTGATCTCGGTGGCGAGATGCAGCGCGATCTCGGGCACAAGCGGCGCCGTGCCGACCGCGGTGTGGGCGGCGATGAACCCGGCCGAACCGCGTGTCGCCCGCGTCGGCGCCGGGCTCAGCACAGCGCGCCTTCCGCGACCGGCGGCTCCGGCGCGTCGGCCGCCACCGCGAGAAGGGCGGCGGCCAGACCGCGCACCACCGCTTCCGTGTCCAGGCCCGGGCCGCCATGCCGGGCCGCCTGCTCGGGCAGCCAGGGGATGTGGACGAAGCCGCAGCGCAGGCCGGGCCGGGTGGTCGCAGCGCGGTGGCAGAGGCCGAAGAACACGTGGTTGCACACGAAGGTACCGGCGCTGTGCGACACCGACGCCTCCACCCCGGCCGCCCGGATCGCCGCCGCCATCGCCTTGACCGGAAGGCTGGCGAAGTAGGCCGCGGGCGCCCCCTCGACCACCGGCCGGTCCAGCGGCTGGTCGCCGCCGTTGTCGGCGATGCGCGCGTCGTCGAGGTTGATCGCCACCCGCTCCACCGTGAGCCCGGAACGGCCGCCGGCCAGGCCCACCGACAGCACCACGTCTGCCGGCCATTCCGCCAGCTCGTGGTCGAGCCGGGCCAGCGACGCCCCGAAGCGCGTCGGCAGCACGACCGTGCGGAGCGCGACGCCGGACGGCGTTGCCCGTCCGAGCGCCTCCACCGCGCGCTGCGACGGGTTGACCGCCTCGCCGCCGAACGGCTCGAAGCCCGAAACCAGGATGCGGGTCGCCATGGCCCTTCCATCGTCCTTTCCGGGAATGGTTACATTCCGTCGCCGGAACGCGGTTGGACCTGTTACAGCGGTTGCGCATCCTGCTGTCGATCCCGGTTCCGGGACGCCACACGAGGATGATCCGATGTTCAGCAGGAAGTTGTTGTTCGCCCTGGCCACGACCGGCGCGTTGGGAGCGGGCCTGGCACCGGCGATGGCCCAGCATGGTGGCGGCCCCGGCGGCTGGCACCACGGCAGCCCGCTGCTGGAAGGCGTCACCCTCACCGACGACCAGAAGAGCAAGCTGCACGCCCTGATGAAGTCCGAGCACGGCCCCAACAGCCTGTTCGCGCAGCTGCGCGCGGCGCACGAGCAGATCGACAGCGCGATCCTGGGCTCCGGCACCGTCAGCGAGGCGAGCCTGCAGCCCCTGGTGCAGCAGGAGGTGTCGCTGATGCAGCAGGTCGAGGCGCAGCGCGTGTCCAACGAGCTGGCGATCCGCAACATGCTCACCCCGGCCCAGCTCGCCACCGCCTCCAGCACCCACGCCCAGATGGAGGCGCTGCACCAGCAGGAGCACGCGTTGATGAAGACGGGCGACGTGGTGCCGCCGCCCGCCGACTAGCGCGGAACGGTCTGCCGTCGGCGGGGACGCGCCCGTTCCCGCGCGTCCTTCGCCTCCGGCCGATCATCCGCTCCAGGCGGCCACGATCGCCACGAACCTGCAACGGTCGGCCAGCCGCCACCGCAGGTGGCAGGACCGGTGACGGTTCCCGGGCGGGATCGCAGCCAGGACGCCGATCCCGTCTTCCGCAGCCGGTCCCTCCGGGTCAAGGGCGACCGGGCTGGCCGCCGCCATCGACCGCCAGGCGGACCAGGGGTTCCAGCTCACGCCGCGCCTGGATGTGGCCGATGGCCATCCGGTGATCGAGCGCCGACGCGGGAGGCCTCAACCGGATGGCCCCGGTGTCCTCGGCGGCGCGATCGGCAGTTTCCAGCCGCGGTAGAGCGCCATCAGGCGCAGGAAGACGCAGAGTGCGATCCCGGCCAGGGCAACCGCTGTCGGCGGCATCCCGGCCCCGCTTCCGGCAACCACCACCAGCGCACCCGCCAGAGCGGCGACGGCGTAGATGTCCGCGCGCAGGACAACCGGCACCTGCGCCGTCAGGACATCCCGCGCGATGCCGCCACCGATGCCGCTGATCATGCCCAGCACGGCCGCCATCGGCCAGTTGATCCCATGATCCAGCGCCTTCTGGGTTCCGGCCACGGCGAACACCCCGAGCCCGGCCGCGTCGAAGAACTGGACGGGGTGCTGCAGCCGGTCGAACAGCCCGGAGAAGCGGAAGGTCAGCAGCCCGGCCATCGCGGCCAGGACCAGGTTGTGCCAGCTGGCGACGGAGGCGGGCGGAATGGCGCCGATCAGCACGTCACGAGCGATGCCGCCGACCACGGCCGTGACGAAGGCGAGCACCAGGACGCCGAACAGGTCCATGCCCCGCTGCACGCCCAGCGCCGCCCCGCTGATGGCGAAGACGAAGGTCCCGACGAGATCGAGCACCCGGACCAGCAGCACGGCCGGTTCCATGTCGGTCAGGGCGTCGCCGCCCCGGCCGCCAGCCGGGGGCCCACGGCGGCGAGCCTGGCCTCGACGCGGCTGCGCAGGGCGGGATGGATCACCGGCGCGACGTCCGGGGCGTGGCTGGCCGGGATCGCGTCAAGCCGGCCCGCCCGCTTCAAGCCAATTGGGGTCGGTGCCGCCGACCACCCGAAACACCGCCGGCCCGTCGCAGGCGGCACCGGACGGGCCGGAATCCCCGCTCGCCGTCGCGGGATCGATCGCGTGCACCCGGTCCGGGCCGGACTGCTCCTCGATCGCGGCCACGACCTTCCGCATCAGGGCCCCGTCCCCGTTGCGCAGCAGCCCGACGACGCTGGTGCCGCCCACCCCTCCGGTGACTTCGTGACCGTGCCTTTTCAACCAGGCGGCGGCGGTCCCGGCGGTGCGGTGCCCCTGGGTGGACAATCCGGGATCGGCGTGGATGTCCTCCAGTTCGCGGAGCAGGTCACCGCACGGCCCGGAGAGGGGGCTCTGCATCGGCATGCTGGCATCTGCCGTCAAGGCTGTCTCCTTTCGGCGGGCACGTTCGGTAGCCGGTCCGGCGGGATCATGGACCTGCACCGAAGCCCGGTCTGGTCCGGCTGCGCCAGCGCCAGGATTTTCCGAGCCAGGCGCAGCGCGGCCTCGGCCGCAAGCGCGTCCGGGTGCTCGACCAGCGCCAGGAGCTGCGGCACCCTGGAACGGCGCGCGTGGCTTCGGCCGTCTGAGCCGGCAGCACATGGCAGGCACGTCGTCGCCTTTCCAGCTCCGGCGTCGGGCTGTTGAACGACGCGATCCTGGCCTGCCTCAGCCTCCTTGTCCCGCTGCTGCGGTGCGATGACCGGATCGGCACCAGGCGGTCGAGGGTTCCTTTGTCGCGCCCGCCGTCCAACCCGCCTCGATCGACGTGCGGGCATCGTTGCGGCTCATGCTGGTCCCTGAAGCGTCGGGTGGTGCGGCTCCTCCGTCCGGTCCGGCGGCGTCCGGTTCGCGGCGATCGGGCGCCCGCAGGGATCGTGACGGACCGGCCAGCCCGTCATCCGGGACGCGGTCGGTCCCGACCGGCCAAGTGGACAGGAAGCGCCGGGCCTGTCGCACGTCCATGCAGACGGCGTTGAACCCGGCCTCGGTCAGGTGGCGGTGCAGCCATCCGGACAAGGGGCACGCCTCCAGGCCGACATTGTCGGTCCCGGCCTGCCAGGGCCCGAGCCTGTCGATCAGCGGCCCGGGCCCGCCGTCGACCCTGTCCTGCCAGACGGGGGTGGCGTCGACCGCCAGAACGCAGGCGGCGGGGTCGTTCAACGGGATGTCGAGGCCGACGACCTTCCGCATGAGGCTGCTCCGGTCGGGATGGAACCGGCAGCCGTTCAACGGGATGTCCGACGCCGACGACCGGCTCCGTTCGATGCGGCATGTATTGCGATAAAGTAATGGAAGTCGCAGATCGCTGCGCTAGGATGCGGTCGCACCCGGACAAGGGAGAATGCCGATGACCGACCGGCAGGAGCCGCCGGCCAGCGTTCTTGAACAGGATCCTTCCGCACGGGCCGGCAGCGGTGCCATCGCGGTCGATGCCCGCGGCGCCGTCGACGTCACCGCCGGCCGGCACGCGGCGCAGGAGCGCGTGCCGACGCCGTCGAACGACACGCAGGCGCCGGTTCCGGCCGCCTACGGGCAGGCACCCGTCGAGCCCGACCTCGCGCAGCCGCACCCGGTGGACGCGCTGCCGCAACAAGCGCAACGCCTGGAAGCGCTCGGCCAGCTGACGGCGGGCCTGGCGCACGAGTTCAACAACCTCCTGACCATCGTGCTCGCCAACCTCCAGCGCCTGGCGCAGGAACAGGACCCGGACCGGCGTGCCGGACAGGTGGCGCGGGCGGACTGGGGCGCGCAGCGGGCGGCCCGCCTCACCGGACAGATGCTGTCCCTTGCCAGGCGCGGGTTCGACGAGGCGCAGGTGGTCGACGTCAACGCGACCGTGCGCGACTGCGACGCGATCCTCGACCAGATGGCCGGCCGCCACCTGTCCGTGGTGCTCGATCTCGCGGACGGGACGCTGCCGGTGCGTCTCGATCCGGTCCAGCTGGAGCTCGTGCTGCTGAACCTGGTGCGCAACGCCGCCGACGCGTCGGCGCCCGGCCAGCGCATCGTGGTGCGCAGCCGGCGCTGCCGGTCCGAGGACGGGGAAGCGGTGCGGATGGCGGTGATCGACGACGGCGCCGGCATGACCGACCAGGTGAGGGCCCAGGCGACGCAGCCCTTCTTCACCACCAAGCAGCCGGGCAGGGGAACCGGCCTCGGCCTGTCCATGGTCAAGGACTTCGCCGCGCACTGCGGCGGCAGGCTGGAGATACGCAGCGCACCCGGTTGCGGCACCACGATCGACCTCGTCCTGCCGCTGGCGGCGGACGACGCCGGAGGGTCGCTGTCCGCCTGAGGATGCTGCTCGCCTGGAACGCCGCCCGCCTGGAAACGCTACCCGGCGGCGCGCGGGAACGGCATCGCCGTGCGCAGCCGCCCTTGTTTCGGCGCGCCGCCGACGATGTGGCCGATCGCGGTCAGGCTGTCCACGTGGTCGCAGACGATCTTGAACACCGCCAGCAGCGGCACGCTCAGGAACGCTCCCGGGATGCCCCACAGCCAGTCCCAGAACAGCAGCGACGCCATCACCAGCACCGGGTTCAGGGTGAAGCGCTTGGCCAGCAGCAGCGGCGTGACCGTCTCGCCTTCCAGGAGGTGGATGCCGAAATAGATCGCCGGCGGCAGCAGCGCGTGCAGCACGGAGGGGAACACGAACAGGCCGACGAGGAAGTAGATCACGATGCCGGTGAACGGCCCGATGATCGGGACGTAGTTGAGCAGGAACGCGACCACGCCCCAGAGCAGGGGGTTGGGCAGGCCGAGCGCATAGCACTGCGCGAAGTTCAGCGCCCCCACCAGGAGATTCATCACCGTGATGGTGGCGAGGTAGAGCGACACGTTGTGCTCGATGGCGGTGGCGATCTGCACCGTGCGCCGCTTGTCGGCCCAGGTCGGCATGATCTCGACGAAGCGGCGCAGCAGGCTGTCGCCCTCGTACAGCAGGAAGAACAGCATCAGCAGCATCGAGAACAGCTGCCCCAGGAAGGCGCGCGTGCCGACCAGGATCGACGAGCCGACGCTGGTCAGGCCGCTGGTGCCGGACTGCTGCACCGTGACGGTGCGGACGTTGGACGCCATTCCGCCCTGGTCCATCAGCCCCTGCAGCTTCTTCATGCCGTCCTGCACCGCGTGGATCGGCCCCTGGAGGAACGACAGCTTGTGCTGCAGCGCCGGCAGGCTCTGCGGCGCCCGCGCGATCCAGCCCGAGGCCGGCACCGAGATCGCCGCCCCGATCGCGCCGACGATGCCGAACAGCAGCCCGATCAGCAGCAGGGCCGCGATCGGTTTGGGGATGCGCAGCCGCTGGTTCAGGAACCGCATCGGCTGCGACAGCAGCAGGTTCAGCACGCCGGCCAGCACGAACGGCAGCACGATGTCGCTGGTGAAGTACAGCGTGTAGAACACGCCCATCACCGTCAGCAGAAGCAGGCACACCGAGATGGTGTTCAGCCCGCTGCCGCGGCGCGCGTCCGCCACCGCCTCCTGGGCCCTCTGCTGCCCGCTGCGGTCGGCCTCGACGGCCCCGCTGGTCGCCGCGATGACTGCCATGAACCTGTTCCGTCCCAACGTCGCGCCCGAGAACGTGCCGACCGGCGAGCCGTTGTCCAGAAGAATCGTGCAATGCAACACGGGCGCGGTCCCGGTGCCTCAGGCGGCGCGCGGCAGCCGGACCACGAAGCGCGCGCCCACCACACGCCCGGACGCGTCGATCCGGTTCTCCGCCGCGATCCGGCCGCGCAGCGCCTCCACGATCTGCCGGCTGATCGACAGGCCGAGCCCGGAATGCTGGCCGAAATGCTCCGCCGCCGGCCGCTCGGAATAGAACCGGTCGAAGATGCTGTCGAGCTTGGCGGCGGGGATGCCCGGCCCCTCGTCCGCCACCGCGATCTCCAGCATGCCGGGCAGCGGTCCCGGCAGCTCGGACACCGACAGCACGATCCGCCCGCCAGGCGGCGAGAAGGAGGCGGCGTTGCCGAGCAGGTTGCGCAGCACCTGCACCAGCCGGTCCTCCACCGCCTCCGCCAGCAGCGGGCGCGACGGCGCCTCCGGCGCCTCGACCACCACCACCGGGTCGTCCTCCTTGCGGGTCGCCTGGCTGATCTCGGCCAGCACCGACAGGATCGGCAGCACCGCCACCGGCTCGGTGGTCGAGCGCGACAGCTCGGCGTCGATCCGGCTGGCGTCGGAGATGTCGGTGATCAGCCGGTCGAGCCGGCGCACGTCCTGGTTGATGATCGCCAGCAGGCGACGCTGCTGGTTGAGGTCCTCGATCCGCATCAGCGTCTCGATCGCCGACCGGATCGAGGAGAGCGGGTTCTTGATCTCGTGGCTGACGTCGGCGGCGAAGCGCTCGATCGCGTCCATCCGCGCCCACAGCGCGCGCGCACTCTCCTCCAGCGCCTGCGCCAGCTCGCCGACCTCGTCCCGTCTCGCCAGCAGGCGCGGCGGCACGCTGCCGGTGCGCCCGATGGTCTCGCGCATCACGTGCGCCGAGGCCGCCAGCCCCAGCAGCGGCCGGGCGATGGTCTGCGCCAGGTACCAGGACAGCAGCACGGTCAGCGCCAATGCCACGAAGAACAGCACCAGGATGGACGAGCGCACCGCGAACAGCGAGCGGTCCACCTCGCGCGCTTCCCGGGTCAGCTGGATGATGCCCACCGTCTGCCCGTCATGCGCCACCGGCTCGGCCACCGTGACCAGCAGCCGGTGGTCGGCGGTGCGACGGATGAACGGCGGCGTCTCGGAACTGTCCGGGTCGCCGAAGCGGAGCTGCTCGCGCACCTCCGGCTGCGCGTTCGGGTCGGCGCCGGGCCCGAGCGTCGGCACCAGCCGGTGCGGCATCAGGCTCAGCAGCCGGTCGTAGACCTGCTGCAGCAGCTGCGCCGCCCGGTCCGGCAGGCCGCGTGCCACGTCGCCCGAGGCCGGGGAGGTGCTGGACCCGCCGAGGATGTCGGTCCGGCTGTCGGCGATCTGCTGCCCGTCGGGGGCGAACAGCCTGGCGTGCGCGCTCGGGCTCGGCTCGGTCAGCCGGAGCAGCAGCGGCTGCGCCAGACCCTGCACCAGCACGAAGGCTTCGGCCGGAGCGGGCTGGTTCCTGGCCGCGCGGGCCCGCCTGGAGCTGTGCGGCGTGCCCTTCGGCGCCACCGCCACCGCGGACTGCCCGAGCGCCCCGGCATAGATGCGCGCCTGCTCGCGAAGCGCGCTGACCTCTGCCTCCAGCAGGCTGTTCTGGAACTGGTTGAGGTAGAGCAGCGTCGCCACCAGCAGCGCCAGCGGCAGCGCGTTGACCAGCAGGATGCGCCGCATCATCGGCGACACCCAGCGTCGCCGGGCGGGGAAGACGGGCGGCGCCTCGATCGCCGAGGCGGCGGCGACCAGCTGCATGGCGGACGTCATTCCTCCTTGTAGCGGTAGCCGATGCCGTACAGCGTCTCGATGTGGTTGAAGCTTTCGTCCACCTGCCTGAACTTCTTGCGCACCCGCTTGATGTGGCTGTCGATGGTGCGGTCGTCGACATAGATGTTCTCGCCATAGGCGGCGTCGATCAGCTGGTCGCGCGACTTCACCAGCCCCGGCCTGGCGCCCAGCGCCTTGACCAGCAGGAACTCGGTCACGGTGAGCTGGATGTCGGTGCCGCGCCACAGGCACTGGTGCCGGGTCTCGTCCAGCGACAGCAGGCCGCGCACCATCACCCCCTGGGGCGCCGCCCCCGCCGCCTCGGCGCGCAGCACCTCGCCGCGTCGGAGCAGGGCGCGTATGCGCTCCAGCAGCAGGCGCTGGGAGAACGGCTTGGTGATGTAGTCGTCCGCCCCCAGCCTGAGCCCCATCAGCTGGTCCACCTCCTCGTCCTTGGAGGTCAGGAAGATCACCGGCATCTGCGAACGCGCGCGCAGGCGCTGCAGCAGCTCCATGCCGTCCATGCGCGGCATCTTGATGTCCAGCACCGCGAGGTCCACCGGCCGCGCCGACAGGCTGGCCAGCGCGCTTTCCCCGTCGGTGTAGGTGCGCACCCCGAAGCCTTCCGCTTCCAGCGTCATCGACACCGAGGTGAGGATGTTGCGGTCGTCGTCGACGAGCGCGATCGTGTGCTTGGTCGGCTCCATCGCGGAGGGCTCCTGGTTGGCGCGCGCGCCTGATTGCGGCGCGATTGTGGCGCGAAACGACCGAGGGAGCCAATCGCGCCGGTTCCGCCGGCCTCCCGGCGCCCGGTCCGGGCGGCGCCGCCACGCCTTGTTCATGCTTGCGTGGTGCCCTACTTCACCGCCATGGACGACACCCAGCCTCATGCCGGCGAGACGATGACCCCTTCCAGCGACAGCTTCCGAGACGCGCCGCCGGCCAGCCGGCCGGTGCCCCGCTTCGACCAGGCGGCGCAGCCCGAGCCCCCCGTGACCGAGGCGGCAGCGGACGCCGGCGACGGCCCGGACGCGCTGATGCAGGCGGCGAGCGAGCGGATCGGCGCGCTCGAGGCCGAGCTGGAAGCGATGCGCGAGAAGTGGATGCGCTCGGAAGCGGAAACCCAGAACGTGCGCAACCGCGCCCGCCGCGACGTCGACGACGCGCGCCAGTACGCGGTGCAGAAGTTCGCGAAGGACGTGGTGGAGGCGGCGGAGAACCTCCGTCGCGGCCTGGCCAGCCTGCCGCCGGCGGATGCCAATGACAGCCCGGTGGTGACCCGGCTGCGCGAAGGCTTCGAGGGCGTCGAGCGGTCGTTCCTCGGCATCCTGGAGCGCAACGGCATCACCGGCGCCGATCCCACCGGCGCCGCGTTCGACGCCAACCTGCACCAGGCGATGGCGGAGCAGCCCACCGCGGACCATCCGCCCGGCACCGTGATCCAGGCCTGGACCTCCGCCTGGACCCTGAACGGCCGGCTGCTGAAGCCGGCCATGGTGGTGGTGGCGAAGGCGCCGGACACCGTACCCGCACCCGAGGCGGCCAGCTTCGACCGCACGGTGTGATTCGCTTCCCCGTTCCGCCATACGGCGGACGCGGGGCTTGTCGTGGCGGTCGGGCCTGAATACATCGATGCCGGGCCGCCCGTCCCGGACGAACGGGGCGTGGATGAGCGGGGGGTCGGGCCGGCGCCCGCATCCCCGATTGGTTCCAGTTTCCAAAGGACAGCGTCCGGTGCTTCGGGCCGCGCGCTGCCGCTGTGCAAGGAGAGCAGGATGAGCAAGGTTATCGGTATCGACCTCGGCACCACCAACTCGTGCGTGTCCATACGCGAGGGCGACGAGAACCGGGTGATCGAGAACAGCGAGGGTGCCCGCACCACGCCGTCCATGGTCGCCTTCGCCGAGAACGGCGAGCGGCTGGTGGGCCAGGCGGCGAAGCGCCAGGCGGTCACCAACCCGACCAACACACTGTATGCGGTCAAGCGCCTGATCGGCCGCCGCTACGAGGACCCGACCGTCGAGAAGGATCGCGGCCTGGTGCCGTACGGCATCGTCCGCGGCGACAACGGCGACGCCTGGGTTGAGGCGCGCGGGCAGAAGTACGCGCCGTCGCAGATCGCCGCCTTCGTGCTGGGCAAGATGAAGGAGACCGCCGAGACCTATCTCGGCGAAAGCGTGAGCCAGGCGGTGATCACCGTTCCGGCCTACTTCAACGACGCCCAGCGCCAGGCCACCAAGGATGCCGGGCGCATTGCCGGCCTCGAGGTGCTGCGCATCATCAACGAGCCGACCGCGGCGGCGCTGGCCTATGGCCTGGAAAAGAAGAACGGCGGCACCGTCGCCGTCTACGACCTCGGCGGCGGCACCTTCGACGTGTCGGTGCTGGAGATCTCCGATGGCGTGATCGAGGTGAAGTCGACCAACGGCGACACCTTCCTCGGCGGCGAGGACTTCGACGCCCGCGTGATCGCCTACCTGGCGGACGAGTTCAAGCGCGAGCAAGGCATCGACCTGCGCAACGACAAGCTCGCCCTGCAGCGCCTCAAGGAAGCGGCGGAAAAGGCCAAGATCGAGCTCTCCTCGTCCAAGGAGACCGAGATCAACCTGCCCTTCATCACCGCCGACGCCACCGGGCCGAAGCACCTGGTGCTGAAGCTTTCGCGCGCCAAGCTTGAGTCCCTGGTCGACGACCTGATCCAGCGCACCCTGGGTCCGTGCCGCGCGGCGCTGAAGGACGCGTCGGTGACGGCGGGCGAGATCGAGGAGGTGATCCTGGTCGGCGGCATGACCCGCATGCCCAAGGTCATCGAGGTGGTGAAGCAGTTCTTCGGCAAGGAGCCGGCCCGCAACGTCAACCCGGACGAGGTGGTCGCCATCGGCGCCGCGGTGCAGGGCGCGGTGCTGAAGGGCGACGTCAAGGACGTGCTGCTGCTCGACGTGACGCCGCTGTCGCTCGGCATCGAGACGCTGGGCGGGGTGTTCACCCGGCTGATCGACCGCAACACCACCATCCCCACCAAGAAGAGCCAGACCTTCTCCACCGCCGAGGACAACCAGTCCGCCGTGACCATCAAGGTCAGCCAGGGCGAGCGCGAGATGGCGGCCGACAACAAGATGCTCGGCCAGTTCGACCTGATGGGTCTGCCCTCGGCGCCGCGCGGCGTGCCGCAGATCGAGGTGACGTTCGACATCGACGCCAACGGCATCGTGTCGGTGTCGGCCAAGGACAAGGCAACCAACAAGGAGCAGCAGATCCGCATCCAGGCCTCCGGCGGCCTGTCGGACAGCGACATCGACCGCATGGTCCGGGAGGCAGAGGCCAACGCCGACGCCGACAAGGCCAAGCGCGCCGCGGTCGAGGCGCGCAACCAGGCGGAAGGCCTGGTGCACCAGACGGAGAAGACCCTGTCGGAGAACGGCGACAAGGTGCCGGCGTCGGAGAAGGCCGAGGCCGAGGCGGCGATCGCTGCGGCGAAGTCGGCCATGGCTGGCAGCGACGTCGAGGCGCTGAAGGCGGCGACCGAGCGCCTGGGCCAGGTGTCGATGAAGCTGGGCGAGGCGATGTACAAGGCAGGCGCCGGCGAGGCGGCTGCCGGTGCGGCCGACCCGTCCGGTGCTGCCGGCGGACCGCAGCCGGGTGCTGCCGGCGGCGAGCGCGTGGTCGATGCCGATTTCGAGGACATCGACGAGAAGAAGAAGTCCGCCTGACAGCGGATCGGTTTCGGGTGCATCGGCACCCGGAACCGGCCATGGATGCGAAGGCGCCCGTGCTTCATCGCGAAGGCGGGCGCCATCATGGACGGCGTGGATGCACGACATGACGGCCGCGCGTGCCCGACACGGGATGCGACCGGGCCGCCGATGAGGAACCGATGGCCAAGCAGGACTACTATGCGACCCTCGAGGTCGCCCGGGACGCGTCCGCGGACGACCTGAAGAAGGCGTATCGCAAGCTGGCCATGAAGTACCACCCGGACCGCAACCCGGGCGACAAGGGCGCCGAGGCCCGGTTCAAGGAGCTCAACGAGGCCTACGACGTCCTGAAGGACGACCAGAAGCGCGGCGCCTACGACCGGTTCGGCCACGCCGCGTTCGAGGGCGGCGGCCCCGGCGGCGGGTTCGGGGCGGGCGGCTTCGACGCCGGCGACCTCGGCGACATCTTCGGCCAGATGTTCGGCGACATGATGGGCGGCCGCCGCGGCGGCGGACGCGCCCGCACCGGCAACGACATACGCGCCCAGGTCGAGATCAGCCTTACCGACGCGTTCAACGGCATCAAGGTGCCGCTCCGGGTGCCGAGCCGGGTCGCCTGCGAGGCCTGCTCCGGCACCGGCTCGGAGGACAGGAGCCGCGGCGCCGAGACCTGCCCGACCTGCCACGGCGCCGGCAAGGTGCGGGCGCAGCAGGGCTTCTTCCTGGTCGAGCGCGGCTGCCCCACCTGCGGCGGCGCCGGCAAGGTGGTGCGCAACCCGTGCAAGGTCTGCCGCGGCGCCGGCACGGTGGAGAAGGAGCGCCAGGTTTCCGTCGACATCCCGGCCGGCATCGAGGACGGCACCCGCCTGCGCGTGCAGGGCGAGGGCGAGGCGGGGCCGCAGGGCGTGCCCAACGGCGACCTCTACCTCCATGTCGGCGTGAAGCCGCACGAGATCTTCCAGCGCGACGGCTCCACGGTGGTGGTCCGCGTGCCGCTCAGCATGGCCACCGCGGCCCTGGGCGGCCACGTCGAGGTGCCGGTGGTGGACGGCACGCGCACCCGCCTCACCGTGCCGGCCGGCTCGCAGACCGGCGACCAGCACCGTCTGCGCAACAAGGGCTTCTCGGTGCTGCGTTCCGCCGCGCGCGGCGACATGTACGTGGTGTTCGCGGTGGAAACCCCGCGCCACCTGACCAAGCGGCAGCGCGAGCTGCTGGAGGAGTTCCAGGCCGAGGCGGGCGAGAACGAGAAGAGCAACCCGGAAACCGAAGGGTTCTTCGGCCGCGTGCGCGACTTCTTCGAGGGCAGGGGCTGAGAATCCGGTAGCAACTGCGTGAGCCCGGGCCGCCGCGATGGCGATCCTGTTGAAACCGTCGACGCCGGAGCCTAGCGTTTTGTTGTTCGTGGTGACGTCCCCCCCCCACCCGCGCCACGGACAGGAAGTGGCGGCGCGATCCTCGTGGTCGCGTCGCCTTTTCTCATGCGCGTAGGCATCGCCGGCATCGGCGGCCGCGTCGGCCGGCTTCTGGTCGAGGAGCTGGCCGGAACGAAGGCCGAGCTTGTCGGCGGTCTCGTCAGGCCCGGCACCGGCTGCGGCCGTCCCGGCGG
>CALMVN010000259.1:0-2058 GCA_937873225.1 uncultured Acetobacteraceae bacterium | reverse complement strand
GCCCGCCGGCATCCCGGTGTTCGAGCGGATCGAGGATCTTGCCCGCCTTGCCGAGGCGGTGATCGACTTCACCCATGCCGACGCGGCGCCCGCCCACGCCGCGGCGCTGGAGCAGGCGCGAACCGCCTGGGTGCTCGGCACGACCGGGCTGTCGGACCGGGCACAGGCGGCGGTGCAGCACGCGTCGGCGCGGATCGCGGTGGTGCAGGCGGCCAACTTCTCGCCGGGCGTCGCCCTTGTCATCCGCCTCGCCGGGCTGATGGCGGCCGCCCTGGACGGCGACGAGTACGACGCCGAGATCGTGGAGATGCACCACCGGCACAAGGTCGACGCGCCGTCCGGCACCGCCCTGGCGCTGGGCCGCGCCGTGGCCGAGGCGCGCGCGGTCGACCTCGACCGGGTGCGCGACAGCGGCCGCGACGGCGCCACCGGCCCGCGTCGTCCCGGCGCGATCGGCTTCGCGTCGCTCCGCGGCGGACAGGTGGTGGGCGAGCACACCCTGTCCTTCACCGCCGGCAGCGAGCAGGTCGCGCTGACCCACCGCGCCTTCGACCGTCGCGTGTTCGCCGCCGGCGCGGTGCGCGCGGCGCTCTGGACCGCGGGTCGCCCCCCCGGGCTCTACGGCATGGAACACGTGCTGGGCCTGCGCTGACGGGGATCCCGTCCCGTTCTTGACCCTGTCGGCGGTTTCCGCCAAACCCCCCTCAGGACAACGGCGGCCGCTTTCCGGAGCGGCCCCGTGCTGTGGCGCGCCTGGCGCCGACGAGGAGCACCATGCGCAACAAGGGCGATTTCCTGTTCACGTCGGAATCGGTGTCCGAAGGCCACCCGGACAAGGTCGCCGACCGCATCAGCGACACGGTGCTGGACAGCTTCCTCCAGGCCGATCCCGAGGCCCGCGTCGCCTGCGAAACGCTGGTGACCACCAACCGCATCGTGCTGGCGGGCGAGGTGCGCGGTCCCGCCTCGGTGACGCGGGAGCTGCTGGTCGACGCCGCACGGAACGCGGTGCGCGACATCGGCTACGACCAGTCCGGCTTCTCCTGGCGCAACGCCGAGGTGCAGTACCACCTGCACGCCCAGTCCGCCGACATCGCGGTCGGCGTGGACAGCACCGGCAACAAGGACGAGGGCGCCGGCGACCAGGGCATCATGTTCGGCTTCGCCACCCGCGAAACCGAGACCCTGATGCCGGCGCCGATCCACTATGCGCACGCCATCCTGCGACGCATGAACGAGCTCAGGAAGGACGGCGACCCGCGCGGACGGGGACTGCAGCCCGACGCCAAGAGCCAGGTGACGCTGCGCTACGCGGGCGGCCGCCCGGTCGGCGCCACCTCCGTGGTGATCTCGACCCAGCACGACGAGGGCAAGCCGCAGGGCGAGATACGCGACGCGCTCCGCGCCATCGTCGCCGAGGTGCTGCCCGAAGGCTGGGAGGTCCCGGAGGACGAGTTCTACGTCAACCCGACCGGCATCTTCGTGATCGGCGGCCCGGACGGCGATTGCGGCCTGACCGGGCGCAAGATCATCGTCGACACCTATGGCGGCGCCGCCCCGCACGGCGGCGGCGCGTTCTCGGGCAAGGACCCGACCAAGGTGGACCGTTCTGCCGCCTATGTGTGCCGCTACCTGGCCAAGAACATCGTCGCCGCCGGCCTCGCCGACCGCTGCACCCTGCAGATCTCCTACGCGATCGGCGTGGCGCACCCGCTGTCGGTGTATGTCGACCTGGACAACTCCGGCCACGACGTCGACGAGGACCGGCTCGGCCGCGTGCTGCGCGAGGTGGTCGACCTGACGCCCCGCGGCATACGCCGCCACCTGCGCCTGAACCGCCCGATCTATGCCGCCACCTCCGCCTACGGCCATTTCGGCCGCACCCCGGACCCGGCCCGCGACGACTTCACCTGGGAGAAGACCGACCTGGTGGACACCCTCCGCCAGGCATTCAACCGCTAGAAACGACCCTTAAAACGGTATCGTATCAACGGCGGTGGGGGTCGACCTGCACAGGCCAGGGCTCTGCCCTGGACCCGCCAAAGGGCGGTCGCCCTT
>CALMVN010000258.1 GCA_937873225.1 uncultured Acetobacteraceae bacterium | reverse complement strand
GCATGAGCGGCGCCAGCACCTGGCGCGGCTACGTCGCGGACGTGCCCTACACCGCCAACTACCATCCGCAGCAGGCGCCGGGAAACCTGGAGCTGGCCTGCCTGCTGAACCGGACGGTGGGGCCGCTCGCCGGAAGGCGGGACGACCTCGCCTTTGTCGAACTGGGCTGCGGCCGCGGCCGCACCGCGCTGTGCCTCGCCGCCAGCAACCCGGGCTGGACCGTGATCGGCCTCGACGTGATGCCGGCGCACGTGGCGGAAGCCCGCGCCCTGGCTTCGGAGGCCGGGATCGGCAACGCCTGGTTCGTCGAGGCCGACCTGGCCTCGTTCGACCCGTCGGCGCTGCCGGAGACCGACGTGGTCAGCGCGCACGGGATGTGGAGCTGGGTGGACGACCCGGTGCGCGCCGGCATCGTGCGCCTCGTGGCGTCGCGGCTGCGCGCCGGCGGGGTGCTGCACCTGAGCTACAACGCCCTGCCCGGCTGGCAGGGCTCGATCGGCCTGCAGCGCCTGCTGGTCGAGGCCGGCGACCGCATCGGCGGCCGCTCAGACCGTCGGGCGGCGGGCGCGCTGGAACTGGCGCAGGCGCTTCGCGCGGCGGGGGCGGTGCACCTCGCGGGCGGCCAGCCGGCGGAGCTGATCGACCGCGCCGGCGGCGCGTCGTCGGCCTATCTCAGCCACGAGTTCATGAACCGGCACTGGCGCCCGTGCTTCCACGCCGACGTGCTCGAGGCACTCGCCCCGGCGCGGCTCGACTTCGTGGGCTCCGCCGAGCTGCTGGAGAACTTCCCCGCCCTGATGCTGACGCCCGAACAGCGCGCGGTGTGCGACCGCATCGACGAGCCGCGCCTGGCCGAGCTGACCCGCGACCTGTGCCTCGGCCGCGCGCTGCGCAGCGACGTGTTCGTGCGCGGCGCCCGCACGATGGGCCGCGACGAGCAGGAACGGCGCCTGCGGGCACTCACCCTGTGCCTGCTGCGTCCGCCGGAGGAGGTGGCGTACGCGCTGAAGATGCCGGGCGGCACCGCGTCGCTGCAGCCGGAGTTCTTCCGGCCGGCGGTGGAGCGGCTGGGGCAGGGGAACTGCCTGGTCGCCGAGCTGCTCGACGCGGCGGCGGCGTCCGGCCGCGTCGGCAGCGCGCTCGACCTGGTCGGGCTGCTGGTCGGCTCCGGGCAGGCGGCGGTGTCCGCGCGTCCGGAACGGGCCGCGCCGGGTGCGGCGGCATCGCGCCTGAACCGGCTGCTGGCGGCGCGCATCCTGGGCGGCGAGGCGGTGCAGCTTGCCGGCCTCGCCAGCGTCCGGCTGGGCGCCGGGATGCCGTCAAGCGCGGACGAGGCGGTGGTGGCCGCCGCCCTCGCCGTGCCCGCCGACGAGGTTCCCGCCGCTGGGGTGCCCGCCGCTGGGGTGCCCGCCGCTGGGGTACCCGACGACCGGACGGGCGGGACGGACGAGGCGGACCGCCTGCTGCGGGACGCCTTCGCCCCCTCGCCGGACCCGTCGCGGGACGCGTTCCGTCACGGCGCGTCGGCGTTGCGGACACGCCGCCTCGCGGCCTGGCGGCGGGCCGGGCTGCTCGATGCCGACCGGGCGGGATAAGGAGCCGTACCCGCAACGGCTTTGCGCCCGCTTCCGGCTCGGCTACACCGGTCCGGCAGCATCATGCACGCGGGTCACGGACCATTATGAGCAGGCACCCCGGTTCCAACGCGGCTCGGATCTCCCGGCACGTCGCCGCGGGGCTGGCCGGCCTCGTTCTTGCCGCCCCTGCCGACGCGCGCGCCGACGGGCCCGGACCGGCCGCCGCGGTGCTGATGATCGGCAACTCCGGCTACGCCACGCTGCCGAAGCTGCCCGGCTGCGTTCCGGCGATGCGCAGCCTGTCCGAGCGGCTGCGCGCCAAGGGCGCGGACGTGTCGGAACAGTTCGACGCACCAGGCCCCTCGCTGCAGGCGGCGATCGGCAGCTTCGCGGTCCATCTGGCGGCCGGGCAGAAGGCGGCGATCGTGTACTGCGGCTACGTGGCGGCCGACGCGGACAAGCTGTTCATCCTGCCGGTGGGGACGGCCACGGTGCAGCCGGCGGACCTGCCGCGACAGGCGATCGTCGCCCGCACCCTGTCGCGCGTGCTGTCCGGCCACGATTCCGTCCTGGTCGCGGAGATGCACCCGGCCCCTGGCGCGCCGGACCTGGCCAACGCCGTCCAAGGCCTGCGCGAAGCCTCGGCCATGAGCACCTATCTCGACCTGCGCACGGTGGACGGCGCCGGCTCGCCGCAGATCGACGCCTTTTCCCGCACGGTGGAGCGTTCGGCCGGCTGGCCCTACCAGGCCGGGGCCGGGACGGGCACCGACCAGCCGCCCGCCACCACGGCGTCCGCGGCACCGGACGCGACGGCAGGGGCGACCGGGCAGGCAACGACACCCGCGCCGACGGAACCGGACGCGGCCGGGTCGGCGAAGCCGGAAGCGGCCGGATCGGCCGCGCCGCCCGGCCCGTCCCCGGTTCCGGCCGGACCGGCGTCCAGCTCGTCCGGCGCGCCGGCCTCGCCGCCGGTTGTCGGAGCGGCAGGGCCGGTTCCCGCGGACCACGCCGCCGCCGCGCCCGCTCCAGCCAGGTCCGTCCCGGGCAGGACCGTCCCGGCGAAGCCCGTTGCCGCCGGCCCTGCGCCCGACAGGTCGGCTCCCGGCAGTCCGGTTCCCGACAGACCGGCTCCCGATAGACCGGCTCCCGACAGACCGGTACCGGCCAGACCGGTGGCGGTCGCGTCTTCCGCCGGTTCGGCGACCGGGTCCGGCACGACGCGGCCGGGCACCTCCAAGCCCGCCGCCCCTCCCGCGGCCGACCCTTCCATGTCCAGGACCGCGGACCAGAAGCGATCGCAGGGGGCTCCCGGCGACGCGCAGACGGGGTCGCCCAGCATACGCCGCCTGCAGGTTTCCCTGCTGGCGCTGGGTTACTACAACAGCAGGATCGACGGCCTGGCGAGCCCGGCGACGCAGGCAGCGGTCCGCGCCTATCAAAGGTCCCTCAAGCATCCGGAGACCGGGTTCCTGACCTACGGGGAAAGCACGGAACTGGAAAAGGTCGGCGCACGCAGATGAGCCTCCGGCTGAAGTTCAACCTCGTGATGCTGGCGACCTTCGCGGTCGGCCTGCTGCTGGCCGCCTTGTTCGTGCACCGCATCAGCGTGGCCACCGCCACGCGCGGCCAGCTCGACCAGGCGGCGGTGATGATGGGCGAAGCCGACGCCACCATCGCCTACACCAGCGACGAGGTGGCGCCGCTGCTGGCCGAACAGGGCAGGGTGCAGTTCCTGCCGCAGTCGATCCCGTTCTTCGCCGCGTCGCAGAGCTTCCGCATCCTGACCAGCCGGTTCCCGGAGTACCGGTTCCACCAGCCGGCCACCAACCCGACCAATCCGGCCGACCGGCCGGCGAAGTGGGAAGCGGCGATCATCGGGCGCTTCCAGGGCGACCAGTCGCTGCACCGGCTGGTCAGCGAGCGCGACACCCCGGCCGGCCGTGTGCTGTCCTATTCGGTGCCGATCCGGGTGGACGATCCCGGCTGCCTGTCCTGCCATTCCACGCCGCAGGCGGCGCCGGCGACCATGCTCGACGTGTACGGCCCGAGGAACGGGTTCGGCTGGCACCTGCACGACATCGTCGGCGCCAGCATCGTGTCGGTGCCGGAAGCGGCCGCGCTGCGCGAGGCCGGCCACCTCACCGCGGTCACCCTCGGCTGGCTGGTGCTGGCGTTCGCGCTGATGCTCGGGCTGGTCAACCTGCTGCTGCACTACGTGATCATCCGGCCGGTGCGCGAGATCACCACCATCGCCGACAAGGTCAGCCTGGGCGACTTCACGGTGCCGGAGTTTGCGGTCGCGGGCGGCGACGAGATCGGCTCGCTCGCCAACTCGTTCAACCGGATGCGCCGCAGCCTCGAAGGCGCCATGAAGATGCTGGACGAGTAGGAGCCGGATGCAGCATCCCGAGCTGATCGGACGCTTCAGGATCCAGTCGCTGCTGGGACGCGGCGCGATGGGCGTGGTGTATCGCGGCCACGACCCGGAGATCGACCGCCCGGTGGCGATCAAGCTGGTGCGCGCCGACCTGCTGGAAGGCGCCGAACGCGACAGCTACCTGGAACGGTTCCGCAACGAGGCCAAGATCGCCGGCCGCTGCATCCACGCCAACATCGTCAGCATCTACGACTTCGCCCTCGTGGACGGCAACCCGTACCTGGTGATGGAGTACGTCGACGGCGTCGGGCTGCACCAGGCGGTGCCGCGCGGCACGCGCATGGAGATGTCGGAAGCGGTGCACATCGCGCTGCAGGTGCTGGACGCGCTGGACTACGCCCACCGCTTCGGCATCGTGCATCGCGACATCAAGCCGGCCAACATCCTGCTGACCCGCCAGGCGCGGCTCAAGGTGACCGATTTCGGCATCTCGCGCTTCGCCAGCACCGAGCTCACCTCCACGCCGCTGATGATCGGCACGCCGAGCTACATGTCGCCCGAGCAGTGCGCCGGCGACCCGGTGGACCAGCGCAGCGACCTGTTCTCGCTCGGCTGCATCCTGTACGAGCTGCTGGCCGGCGAGCGGCCGTTCGCCGGCATCAGCTACACCGACACCATCTTCAAGCTGGTCAACCAGCCGCACACCCCGTTATCCGTCCTGCGTCCCGACCTGCCGGAAACGCTGGGTGCGGTGATCGACCGCGCGCTGGCGAAGAAGCCCGAGGACCGGTTCGGCGACGCCGCCGGCTTCGCCCAGGCGCTGCGCGGCATCGCCCCGCCCGGGGACGCGATGCCGGCGGCGATCTCCGGCAGCCTGCCGACCTCGTTCCCCGCAGGCGACGCGGCGGGGACGGCCGCCCCCGCCGCCCGGCTGGACCTCGACCCGGATGCCGACACCATGCGGCTGACGCTGCCCGGTGCCGGCACCTCGCCGGGCCGGCTGGCGATCGAGGACCGGCTGGTCGAGACCATCAGCCGCCGGCTGGCGCTCCAGGTGGGACCGATGGCGCCGGTCTACCTGCGCCAGGCGCTTCGCGAGGCCCGGACGCCGGCCATGCTGTGCGCGCTGTTGTCGAAGGGGATCGAGGACCCGTCACAGCGCGACCGGTTCGTGCGCGATGCCGAAGCGCTGCTGGCCCCGGCATCGACGGCGGCCGCCCCGTCGCAGCCCGTTGCCGGCCCCGCCCCGCCGGACCCGGGACCGACGGCGGCCGAGCCGGCGCCAACCGTCGAGCCGTCGGCGCCTCCGCAGCCAGGGTCCGAACCGGACGCGTTCGATCCGACCGCGACCTCCCGCCTCCCGGTCGGGCCGCGCGCGGCGCCGTCCACG
>CALMVN010000257.1:25859-26894 GCA_937873225.1 uncultured Acetobacteraceae bacterium | reverse complement strand
CTCCTGGTCCGTGCCCGAGCCCGAGCTTACCTTGCTGCTGAACCCTGCCGGCGAGATCGTCGGCTACACCGCCGGCAACGACATGCGCTCGCGGGACATCGAGGGCGAAAACCCGCTGTATCTGCCGCAGGCCAAGGTGTACGACGGGTCCTGCGCACTCGGACCATGCGTTTTGGTCGCAGACGGCCCTTTGCCCAAATCAACAGTAATCGCGGTCTCGATTACACGAGGCGACGCCGTCGCCTTCAGCCATGCCGTCGCCACCGAGCGCTACGTGATCCAGCTCGGCGACCTGGTCGACCACGGCCCGAACAGCGCCCAGGTGCTGCGCACCATGTTCCGCCTGATCGACGAGGGGCGCGGCCTGTTCCTGCTCGGCAACCACGACCGCAAGCTCGGCCGCGCGCTGGCCGGCCACCGCATGCGCCCCGACCCGCCGCTGGAAGCCACCCTGGCGCAGCTCGACGACGCCCTGGCGATGCGCGCCCACGCCGAGATCGCCCGCGCTCCCGCCTGGCTGGTGCGCGGCCGCGTCGGCTTCGTGCATGGCGGCTTCCACACCGGCATGCTACACCAGACCCCGCCGCCGGGCCTGGAGCGCGTCACCCACCTGCTGTCCCGCGCCCTGTTCGGCGAGACCACCGGCCGGATGCAGGAGGACGGCTTCCCCGAGCGCCGGCTGAACTGGATCGACCACATCCCGGACGGCTTCACCGTGTACTGCGGCCACGACCAGCGCAGCACCGACGGCCGGCCCTGGCGCAAGCGCGGCCGCGCCGGGGGCCTGGCGATCTTCACCGACACCGGCGCCGGCAAGGGCGGCCACCTCGCCTGGATCGACCTGCCCGCCGCCGACGACGAGTGACACCCATCCGTGACACCACCCCTTGAAGCCTGCGCCCAGGCCGTGCAGGGATCGGCAGGGCCGAGGCGGGAGGTGCCAGTGGACACGGATGCGGGCCACGCGAGCGCTGCCGACAGCCTGGGCGAGCTGCGCCGCAGCATCGACAACATCGACGCCGCCCTGGTCCACAT
>CALMVN010000257.1:12462-25849 GCA_937873225.1 uncultured Acetobacteraceae bacterium | reverse complement strand
GTCCACATGCTGGCCGAGCGCTTCCGCTGCACCCAGGCGGTCGGGCGGCTCAAGGCCGCCCACGGCATGCCGCCCGCCGACCCCGCCCGCGAGGCGCAGCAGGTGGCACGGCTGCGCCGGCTGGCGCACGAGGCCCGGCTCGACCCCGACTTCGCCGAGAAGTTCCTGGCCTTCGTGATCCGCGAGGTGATCCGCCACCACGAGGCCCTGGCACGTCCGCCCGGCCCGGCATGACGGCAGCCCGCCGGCTGCTGCTGCTGCGTCACGCCAAGGCGGAACCCGGCGAGGCGGACGATCACGGCCGCGACCTCGACGCGCGCGGTTGCCGCGACGCGGCAACGCTGGGCCGGAAGATGCGCAGCCTCCGCCTGGTGCCGCAGCACGTGCTGCTCAGCACCGCGCTGCGCACCCGGCGCACCGTTGCACTGCTCGGTGCCTTCGATCCGGCACCCTCGCTCCGGGAGCTGGACGCCCTCTACCTCGCCGAGCCCGACGCGCTGCTGTCGGCGCTGCGGGCGGTGCCGGACGGGATCGGCACCCTGCTCCTGGTCGGGCACAACCCCGGCCTGCACGCGCTGGCCCTGCACCTGGCCGGACCGCACGCGCCGCAGCCTCTGCGCGACGGGCTGCCGACCTGCACCCTGGCCTGCCTGTCGGTCGGGACCGGCTGGTCCGGCCTCGCTCCGTCCGCAACGCTCGACCTCCGGCTGGTCGGCCCGTGACCGATCCGGCGCCCGTCTTGCCCGGGCACGGTTGCCACCCGATTTCCTTCGCTCCTATCCTCCGTCCCTCAGTCGGGCACGCACCGACACGCACCGCCTGGCAGCCTGTCCGCCTGCCGCGTCGTGCGCATTGCAGCAGGAACATCCGATGAGCCCGACTGCCTCCGGCACCGCCACCGTCACCTATGACGGCAAGACCGCCACCCTTCCGGTGCTGACCGGGACGCTGGGCCCGGCGGTGGCCGACATACGCAGGCTGCAGGCCGAGCTCGGCGTGTTCACCTTCGACCCCGCCTACGGCACCACCGCAGCCTGCGAAAGCCGGATCACCTTCATCGACGGCGACGAGGGCGTGCTGCTGCATCGCGGCTACCCGATCGACCAGCTGGCCGAAGGCGCCACCTTCATGGAGGTCGCCTACCTGCTGCTGAACGGCGAGATGCCGACGCGGGCCGAGAACGACGCGTTCATCGCCCAGATCAAGCAGCACACCATGCTGCACGAGCAGCTGCGCCACTTCTTCAACGGCTTCCGACGCGACGCGCACCCGATGGCGATCCTGTGCGGCGTGGTCGGCGCGCTGTCGGCGTTCTACCACGACCATCTCGACATCGCCGACCCGAGGCAGCGCGAGATCTCGGCGCTGCGCCTGATCGCCAAGCTGCCGACGCTGGCCGCCTGGGCCTACAAGTACACCATGGGGTTCCCGTTCGTGTACCCGCGCAACGACCTCTCCTACGCCGAGAACTTCCTCTACATGATGTTCGCGATGCCGTCGGAGCCGTACCAGGTGAGCCCGGTGCTGGCCCGGGCGATGGACCGCATCCTGATCCTCCACGCCGACCACGAGCAGAACGCGTCCACCTCGACGGTGCGCCTGGCCGGCTCCACCGGCGCCAACCCGTTCGCCTGCATCGCCGCCGGCATCGCCGCCCTGTGGGGCCCGGCGCATGGCGGCGCCAACGAGGCGGTGCTGAAGATGCTGGCCGAGATCGGCACCAAGGAGAACATTCCCGACTTCGTGGCCAAGGTGAAGGACAAGAACTCGGGCGTGAAGCTGATGGGCTTCGGCCACCGGGTGTACAAGAACTTCGACCCGCGGGCGAAGATCATGCAGCGCACCTGCCACGAGGTGCTGGCCGAGCTCGGCATCACCGACGAGCCGATGCTCGACCTCGCGGTGGAGCTGGAGAAGGTGGCGCTGGAGGATCCCTACTTCGTGAGCCGCAAGCTGTACCCGAACGTCGACTTCTATTCAGGCATCATCCTCAAGGCGATGGGCATCCCGACCAGCATGTTCACCGTGCTGTTCGCGGTCGCCCGCACCGTCGGCTGGATCAGCCAGTGGAAGGAGATGATCGAGGAGCCGGGCCAGCGCATCGGCCGGCCGCGCCAGATCTACACCGGGGCCGGGCAGCGCGACCTGGTTCCGCTCGCCGAGCGCAGCTGAGTCCCGGCGAAGGTCCGGCCGGCCGGTCCCGCCTCCAGCCGGACCGGTCAGTCGCAATCGCAGCCGGGAGTCGCCCCTTCGGCCTCGCGGACCACGTGGTGGTCGATCCATTCCGCGACCAGGCGCCGCGCCTCGCTGATCGAGGCTTCCGGATGGTGGATCCGGTACAGCGTGGTGCAGGCGTGGAACGCCTGGATGTCGAGCGTGCCGCATTCGCGCAGCTCGCGGTAGGCGGTGACCACGGCGCGTTCGCAGTTGCGTCCGATGACGGGCGTTCGACCGGGCAATGTTTGCGTCCTCTCATGCGACGAGTTGCAAATCGTTCGCAGGTATCGCCCGCTGTTATGCGCAGGCTCCCGTCCCGGTTTCAAGGCCGTCGCATCCCGGATGGTTGCCTATGCGGGACCTGCCGGCCGCGCGAAGCGGGACAGGATGGCGCGCGCGATCCGTCCGGCCTCGTCCAGCGGGGTCCTCGGCCAGGGCGAGAACGAGTCCTGCAGCGGCCGGACCTGGTCCAGCGCCAGCAGCCGGTCCGCCAGCCCCTGCGCCCGCTTCGGCCTGCCGGCGCGCGGCGGCGCCACGGTGAACACCGGCGCGGATCCGGCACACGCCTCGCTGAGCATCTGCGGCGTGGTCCACGCCGCCACCACCGCGTCGGCGCCGCCCAGGAACCCCAGCATCGGGTCGTCGCCCGGCTCGCCGGCGCGATGCAGGAGGTGCAGGCAGGCGGACAACCCGCCTCCGAACGCGTCCGCGACCTCCGGCCGGCAGCCGGGCAGGGCAGCCGCCAGCACGCAGCCGCCGCGCGTGCGCGCCATCGCCGCGAGCCGGCGCGCCAGGAGCGTCGCCTCGCGCGCGTCCGGCGCCCCGCTTCCCAGCAGCACCACGATGCGCGGCGACGGCAGGTGCGCCAGCCGGTCGGCCCACAACAGCCGGGCCCGATCCAGCAGGGCCGGCGACACCACGTGCGGCAGGCCGAGCACCGGCATCACCCGTCCCGTCAGGATCGATGCCGCGCGGTCGGAAGGCAGCACCATCATGTCGAACGGATGCACCGCCAGCCCGACCGGCACCCGGGGTGCCGCGGCGCAATGCACCACCCGGCAGCCATGCCGGGCACGGAGCAGCAGCGCCCGGACGCCGGACCGCGTTCCCGACGAGATCACCAGCTGCGGCTGGCTGCCGCGCGCCACCCGCCCGTCCGGACCGGCCGGCCCGATGCGCCGGAACGGCACGCCGAGGCGGCCGGCGATCGCGGCGGCCGGCCCGGATCCGGGAGCCTCGAGCACCCAGACCGGCGCCTCGGGCAGCACCAGAAGCCTCGTCGTCTCCATCGAACCACGTCCCTCGCCGGCGGCCATGGATTTTCGCCACCGGCTTGGATAGTGGAGGCACAGGCGGCTTGCATAAAGGGATCACGCGCATGAGCACGGAGTCGGGAACGGTTGGACAAACCCACGCCCCGCCGGTGCGCACGGCACCGACGGACTGGGACCGCGACGCCGCCCTGACCACGGCGCAGCTGCTGCTGGAGATCAAGGCGATCAACTTCCGGCCGGAGGAACCGTACACCCTGACCTCGGGCTGGAAGTCGCCGGTCTACATCGACTGCCGCCGCATCATCTTCTTCCCGCGCGCGCGCGGGAAGATCGTCTCGCTCGGCGTGGAGAAGATCGGCCGCCACGTCGGCTACGAGAGCATCGACGTGGTCGCCGGCGGCGAGACCGCCGGCATCCCGTTCGCCGCCTGGATCGCCGACCGGATGTCCCTGCCGATGGCCTACGTGCGCAAGAAGCCCAAGGGCTTCGGGCGCAACGCCCTGATCGAGGGCGACGTGCCGGAGGGCAAGCGCACCCTGCTGGTCGAGGACCTCACCACCGACGGCGCCTCCAAGATCACCTTCGCCCGCTCCCTGCGCGAGGCGGGCGCCGTGGTCGACCACGCCTTCGTGGTGTTCTTCTACGGCGTGTTTCCCGGGGCGCACCGCACCCTGTCGGAGATGGGCGTGTCGCTGCACGCGCTGTGCACCTGGTGGGACGTGCTGGAAGCCTGCGCCGAGCGGCCGTATTTTTCCGAGACCGCCGCCGCCGAGGTGCGCCGCTTCCTGGAGGACCCGTGCGCGTGGTCGGCCAGGCATGGCGGCGTCGCCAGCGCGGAGGAGGCCCTGGCCCGGAAGACCAAGCCGGAAGGCTGAGCCTGTCCATCGTGACCCGCCGGCTGCTCGCCTTCGACTCCGGGATCGGCGGCCTGTCGGTGGTGCGCGAGCTGCGTGCGCTGCTGCCCGACGTCCCGATCGACTACCTCGCCGACAACGCGGTGTTCCCGTACGGCGAGCTGCCGGACGCGGTGCTGGTGGCGCGCGTGCTGGAGCTGCTGGACGTCGCGATCGACCGGCTGCGCCCGGACGCCGTGGTGGTCGCCTGCAACACCGCCAGCACCACCGCGCTGGACGCGCTGCGCGCCCGCCACGCGCTGCCGTTCGTCGGCTGCGTGCCGCCGATCAAGTGGGCCGCCGCAGTCAGCCGCACCCGCCACATCGGCCTGCTCGCGACCAGCGCCACCGTGCGCCGCCCCTACCTGCGCGCGCTGCAGGCCCGCTTCGCCCCCGACTGCACCCTGCTCGCGCACGGCGCACGCGGGCTGGCCGACATCGCCGAGGCCGCGTTCCGGCATCGCCCGATCGACCGGGACGCGATCCGGCGGGAGCTCGACGGGCTGTTCAACCAGCCCGGCGGCGACCGCATCGACGTGGTCGGCATCAGCTGCACCCATTACAGCTTCCTGCTGGAGCCGCTCCAGGCGCTGTCGCCGGTTGATGTCACCTGGCTCGACCCGGCAGCCGCCGTCGCGCGCCGGACAAGAACGGTGCTCGACGAGCTGCCGTCCGGAGGTGCGGGCGGAGCCACCGGAGGACAGGGACGAGCCTGGTTCACGGGCCCGGCGCAGGATCCGGACCGGCTGCAAGCCGGACTGGCCGGGTTCGGCTATGACGCGATGGCGCTGTTCGAGGCTGCCCCGGTCAGCGTCCGCGACTGACGGTGTAGGCGGCGACCTCGCCCAGCAGCTGCCGGGTCCGGCTGTCGGGAAACATCGACAGCGCCTCGCGGGCCCGGTCGGCATAGTCCGCAGCCCGGCGCAGGGTGGCGCCGATCGCATCGGTGGCGGCGATCAGGCCCAGCGCGTGGTCGAGGTCGTCCGGCTCCTGCGCGCTGTCCTCGATCACCCGGCGCCAGAACTGGCGGTCCTGTTCCGAGCCGGCGCCATAGGCGGCCAGCACCGGCAGGGTGATCTTGCCCTCGCGGAAGTCGTCGCCCACCGTCTTGCCGAGCAGGCGCTGGTCGGCGGCGTAGTCGAGCGCGTCGTCGACCAGCTGGAACGCCATGCCGAGGTTGGTGCCGTAGCAGTCGAGCGCCAGCGCGTCCCGCTCCGGACGCCCGGCCACCACCGCCCCCACCCGGCAGGCGGCCGCGAACAGGGCCGCGGTCTTGCCGTGGATCACCTCAAGGTAGCGCTCCATCGACGTCGACAGGTCGTTCTGGGTCGCCATCTGCAGCACCTCGCCCTCGGCGATGGTGGCGGACGCCTTGGACAGGATCGCCATCACCTCCAGCGAGCCGTCCTCGGTCATCAGCTGGAACGAGCGCGCGAACAGGAAGTCGCCGACCAGCACCGAGGCCTTGTTGCCGAACACCGCGTTGGCGCTGGCGAGCCCGCGGCGCAGCCGGCTCTCGTCCACCACGTCGTCGTGCAGCAGGGTGGCGGTGTGGATGAACTCGACGCAGGCGGCCAGGTTGACGTGGCGCATCGCTTCCGCACCGGCGGCCTCGCCGGGATAGCCGCACAGCCGTGCCGAGGCCAGGGTCAGGAGCGGGCGCAGCCGCTTGCCGCCGGCGGCGATGAGATGGGCGGCCAGCTGCGGGATCAGCGTGACCGGGCTCTCCATCCGGGCGAGGATGGCGCGGTTGCAGCTCTGCATGTCGTCGTGCAGCAGCGTCGCCAGCGCGTTCAGCGCCGCCTCGCCGCCCGCGGCCTCCTGCGCATCATGCCGTTCGCCGCGACTTGTGGTCGCGTCGGATTCCGGCAGACTGGCGGCAAGGCCCAAGCAACGTCCTCCACGCTCCGGGATTTCGGCGAGGCACATATGAGCGGCGGTAGGAGGGTGGTCAAGCAGCGGCGGCCAGGAGCAGGACCGGCAGCCCCGTGCTGATCGCGGCGCCATCCGCCACCACCGACGGCACCCTGCTCGGCGGCCGGGTGTCCTACCGCCAGTTCCGCGACGGCTACCGGAGCGGGATCGAGCCGGTGCTTCTGGCGGCGACGGTGCCGGACCGGACCGGCCTGCGCGTGCTGGAGGCAGGCTGCGGCGCCGGCGCCGGGCTGCTGTGCCTTTCGGCGCGCGCAGGCGGCCTGCACGGCACCGGGATAGAGCAGGACCCTGCCACCGCCGCACTGGCCCGTCACAACCTGGATGCCAACGGTCGCGCCGACTGGCCGGTGTTGGTCGGCGCCCTGGCGAATGCGTCCGTGCAGCTCGCAGCCCGGGCCTACGACCACGCGATCGCCAACCCGCCCTGGCACGATAGCGGGTCCAGCGCCTCGCCGTCGCCCCGGCGCGACCTCGCCAGGCGGGCGCCTGCGGGCACGCTGTCCAGCTGGAGCCTGTGCCTGGCGCGCCTGCTCCGCCCCGGCGGGGCGCTCACCCTGGCGCTGCCCGCCGCCCGGCACCTCGAGGCGGCGGGCGCCATGGCGGCCAGCGGGTTCGGCGCGATCCGGCTGCTGCCGCTCTGGCCGGTCGCCGGCCGTCCGGCACGGATCGTGCTGGTCCGCGGCGTGCTGGGCGCACGCGGCGCGGATGCCGTGCTGCCCGGGCTGGTGCTGCATCACCCGGGCGGCGGCTTCACCGAGCCGGCGGAGCGCATTCTGCGGAACGCCGCGTCGTTGCCGTTCGACTGATCAGGGCGACCCGCCGAACGGGTCGGGATCGACGTGGTCGGCCCGCCTGAGGTGCCACAAGCGCTCATGGGCCGCGACCAGCCCTTCCATGGCGCGGCGATGCGCGCCCGGCGAGCCGAGCTGCGGCTGCAGCAGCACGACCTCGGTGATCGACAGCAGGCTGGCCGCTACGTCGAGCGCCCCCAGGTCGCAGGCCTGATGGGCCGCGACCAGCAGGCGTTCCGGCAGGCGGCGAACCTGGCGAAGCGGCTCCAGGCTGAAGCCGACCGGGCCGGAACGGGGTTCCGCCCGCGACAACGCTTCGTAGTCGAACGCGTAGCCAGGCCCGTCACCGACATCCGGTTCCTGCACCGCCTCGAGAAACGGCATATCCTGCACTGTTCATCGCCTCCGGACCGGGAACGCCTGTGACACGCGGTTCCGTCCCGATCCCGGAGGGCAGAGTATCTCGTTATCGATGCGATACAAACGGTTTATTGACGTGATTCGCCCTTGCCGCGGGCGCTGCGGCCTCCCGGTGACGCTTTGGCGGTTTCCAGCTGCTTTTCCACCGCACGGAAGGCGTCGCGCACGGCGCTGCGCACGTCGGGATGCGCCCGCCGCTCGCGCGCGTGGTGCGGCTCGTGCGAGACCGCGATCTCCTGGCCGGGACGGGACAGGGTGACGTGCACCTCGTACAGGTTCCCGGTCTGGTGCTGCTGGTGCAGCGCCTCGACCGACACCCGTCCGCCGGTCAGGTGGCCGTAGCGGGCTTCCAGCCGCTCCATCTGCTTCCTGATCTCCGCTTCGAGCGACTCCGAGGCCTGCAGGTTGTGGAACGCGATCTCCAGCGGACGATCCATGGTGCTCTCCCCTCCGGCAAGCCGCCCGGTCACGGGCTTCCCCTTTCAACGGAAAGGCCGGAGGGGGGTTGCGCGCCCGGACGGCGCGCAGGGATCAGGCCGGCACTGCGGTTTCCCGGTGCCAGTCGCTGCCGATCGAGGAGGTGAAGGCTTCCTCCCAGGTGCCGCTGGTCGAGGCGCGGCTGTACTCGGTGGAGCGGTTCTCGAAGAAGTTCGCGTGCTCCACCGCGTTCAGCAGGTCGTCCAGCCAGGGCAGCGGGTTGCTGTCGACGTGGTACAGCGGCTCCAGCCCCAGCTGCATCAGCCGTCGGTCGGCGATGAAGCGGATGTAGCGCTTGACCTGCGCCGCATCGAGCCCCTCCACCGGGCCGAGCTCGAAGGCGAGGTCGATGAACGCGTCCTCGTGGTGCACGATGGTCTGGCACACCTCGCTCAGCTCCGCGCGCAGCCGGTCGGTCCAGATCTCCGGGTTCTCCGCCACGAAGGTGCGGAACAGCCGGATCACCGACAGGCAGTGCAGCGTCTCGTCGCGCACCGACCAGGTGACGATCTGGCCCATGCCCTTGAGCTTGTTGAAGCGCGGGAAGTTCAGCAGGATCGCGAACGAGGCGAACAGCTGCAGCCCCTCGGTGAAGGCGCCGAACGCGGCCAGGGTCTTGGCGATCTCGTGCTTGGAGTCGACCCGGAAGCCCTGCATGTAGTCGTACTTGTCCTTCATCTCCTTGTAGCCGAGGAAGGCCGAGTATTCCGCTTCGGGCATGCCAATGGTGTCGAGCAGGTGGCTGTAGGCGGCGATGTGGATGGTCTCGATGTTCGAGAACGCCGACAGCATCATCAGCACCTCGGTGGGTTTGAACACCTGGCTGTAGTGCTTCATGTAGCAGTTGTTCACTTCCACGTCCGACTGCGTGAAGAAGCGGAAGATCTGCGTGACCAGGTTCTGCTCGGACGCGGACAGGTTCTTGTGCCAATCCTTCACGTCGTCGGCGAGCGGCACCTCCTCGGGCAGCCAGTGCACGCGCTGCTGGGTCAGCCAGGCGTCATAGGCCCAGGGGTAGCGGAACGGCTTGTACACCGGGTTGGAAGTCAGCAGGTCGAGCCGTGTGCCGGCCGGGTGTTGGTCCATGAGGCTGGGTTCTCCGACGATGCGGGGCGGGTGCGTCTCCGGGTCGACCGGCAACGCCGCTGGAACGGCTTGACCGGCGGGCCGGACACCGTCCGGACCCATCGGAGTCGAGGCCGGAGTATGGCCCAGCGGCGGGCAGCCTGTCAGTAACGAGATCGCTACCACATCTTGTAGCCGGCGCTTCTTCCGCCTCTACTCCTGGTCGGGACGCCCGATCGCGATGCGTATGTCGTCGGTCTCGTGGCTGCCGAAACCGTTGCGGCGGAGGTAGCCGAGCAGCGCCGCCGCCGCGTCCTCCGGCGTCGCGAGCTGCCCATCCGCGTGCAGCCTGAGGAACCGCTCGCGTTGCGGCGCCTCGATGCCGCGTATCACCGCCTGCATCGCCGTGTCGATCACCCCCGGCGCCAGCGACACTGCCCGCACCGACCCGTCCGGACCCGATTCGGCGTTCAGCGCCCGCACGAAGCCGTCCAGCCCCGCCTTCGCCGCGCAATACGCGCTCCAGTGCGGGATCCCCCGCCTGGCGGCGCCCGACGACACCGCCAGGATGCGCCGGGGCGTGCCCGAGGACGCGGTCGCCTGGAGGAAGCCGGCCGTGACCAGCATCGGCGAAAGCAGGTTGAGGCGCATGTGCGCGTCCAGCGACGCCGCGTCCAGCGACGCCACAGGCAGCACCGGCTCCAGCATGCCCGCGTTCAGGACCAGCACCGCTCCGTCCGCATGGGGACGGGCCGCCACGGCCTGCACCACCCAGCGCCGCGCCGCCTCGGGGTCGCCCAGGTCGAGCGACGTCCAGTGCAGCCGGGCCGAACTTGCCTCGTCCAGCCCTTCCGGCGCCGGGCCGCGCGCGGCGGCCGCTACTTCGTGCCCTTCGCGCAGCAGCTGGCGCACCATGGCGGCGCCCAGGCCGCGCGACGCGCCGGTGACCACGTGCAGCGTCATCGCCGCCGACTCACCGGACGCGATAGCTGATTGTGACCTCGCCCACTCCCGCGCAGGCGCCGGTCACCACCTCCCCCGGCCGCACCGGACCGACCCCGGCCGGCGTGCCGGTCATGAGCAGGTCTCCCGGTGCCAGGAACACGAAGCGGGACAGGAACGCGATCGCCTCTCCCACGCTCCAGACCATCTGCGACAGGTCGCCGGACTGGCGCAGCACGCCGTCCACCGTCAGGGTGATGGCGCCCCGGTCGGGATGCCCGGCCTCCGCCACGGGCACGATCGGGCTGAGGGGGCAGGACTGGTCGAACCCCTTGGCCAGCGCCCAGGGACGCCCGGCCCGCTTCGCCTCCGCCTGCAGGTCGCGCCGGGTCATGTCGAGCCCCACCGCATAGCCGAACACGTGCTGAAGCGCCTGCTCCGGCGCGATCCCCTCGCCGCCGACGCCGATCGCCACCACCAGCTCCACCTCGTGATGCAGGGCGGCCGTCTGCGTCGGATAGGCGAGCACCCCGCCGCCCGGCACCACCGCGTCCGCCGGCTTGGAAAAGAAGAACGGCGGCGCCCGGTCCGGATCGCTTCCCATCTCCCGCGCGTGCTCGGCGTAGTTCTGCCCCACGCACCAGATGCGACGCACCGGGAACGGCGTGTCGCTCCCCGATACCGGAACCACCGGCACCGGCACGATCGGCACGCTCGGCACCGTCACCACCGTCCCGCCCCCATCGTCGCGGGATCGCCTAGTCCCTGATCCACCACTTGACCGGCTCCGGCTCTTCCTCCGGCTCGACCTCCACGCGCACCGCCCTGGGCCGCCCGCGTCCGCGCGCCGGGCGCGACGGCTCCGGCTCCGTCACCGGCTCGGGCGCTTCCGACGCGACGGCGGCCACCGCGACGCGCTGGGCACGCGCCTCCTCGACCTCGATCTCCAGGTGCGCCAGCCGGGTCTGCGCCACCTGCAGCGCGGCACGCACCTCGCCCAGCGTCCGTTCCGCCGCTTCCCGCAGCTGCCGCTCGCGCTCCAGCGCCCGGCCGAGCGCTGCCGACGGATCGTGGCCCTCGCCCGCGTCGTGGCGCGCCGCCTGGCCGCCCTGGCGGTCGCGCGACACGTACTCGACCGGCACGTTCTCGTTCTGGCTGAACCGTCGACGCCGGCTGTCTGGCGTGGCGGGTCCTGGCAGGGCCTGCTCGCCGCCGCGTCGCGGGCTGCCGCCGCTGGAGCCGCCCATGCGCAGCAACGCCTGCCTCACCGCATCGTCGGACGCGACCTGGCCCTCGTCCTCGGATGGCGCATTCGTCAAGCTGAGCTTCTGGTTCAAAAGGATCATCCTGTCGCAGGCACGCCGCAGATCCGTGTCGGGAGACTTCCCCGCAGTGCAGCGCGTCGCATGGGTCACGTCGCCCGCTGTTGTGCGGGAATGCCGTTTTACGGTCCGTGCCGCGCATTCTAGGGCGAAAACCCTCGTCCCGGCAAATCAAGCCGCCTTCACCCGGCGCGCAGACGCGCCGAACCGCAGTATCGAACGTCGAACCGCATGCTGTATAGCGCTGCCCGCACGGCTCCGGCCGGCCGGACAGCTTCAGATTGGACCGCCCTCATGACCTCCGTTTCCCGGCCGCTGCTCGTGACCCATGGCGGCAGGTTCCATTGCGACGAGGTGTTCGCCTATGCGGTGCTGCGCCTGGCCCTCGGGCTGCACGCGCCCGGCCACGACCACACGCTGCTGCGCACCCGCAGGCCGGAGCCGATCGAGTCGGCCGACATCGTGTGGGACGTCGGCGGCCGCTTCGACGCCGCGCGCGGCCGCTTCGACCACCACCAGCGCGGCGCGCCGCTTCGTCCGGACGGCACCCCGTTCTCTTCCGCCGGGCTGATCTGGCAGGTCCACGGGCCGGCCGCGGTCGCCGCCCTGCTGCCTGCGGAGGCCGCCGCGTTCTCGGCGGCGATCGCGTCCGGGCTCGACGACACGCTGGTGCGTCGGATCGACGAGATCGACAACGGCGTTTCCCCGGCCGGCCCGGTGCGGAGCGACCCGTTCGGCCTCCCCGGCCTGATCGGCGAGTTCAACCCGGCCTGGGACGACCCTGCCGCCGGCGGCCCCGATGCCGGAGACGCCGCCTTCCTGGAGGCCACGGCGTTCGCCGCGGGGATGCTTCGCCGCCGGGTCGAGGCGATGCGGGCGCGTCACGCGGCGGAAGCCGCCGTGCTGGCCGCGCACCGCGACGGCGCCGACCCGCGCCTGCTGGTGCTGGAGCAGGGCATGCCGTGGAAGACCGTGGTGCACGACCACGCGCTGCCCGTGCTGCTCACGGTGTCGCCCGCCTCCAACGGCAACTGGATGCTGGACACGGTGCCGCCGGAGCCGGGCTCGTTCGCGCAGAAGCTGCCGCTGCCCGAGGCGTGGGCCGGGCTGCCGGACGCCGAGCTCGCAGCCGCCAGCGGCGTGCCCGACGCCGTGTTCGTGCACCTGCGCCGCTTCGTCGCCGCCGCGCGCAGCCGGGCCGGCGCGATCGCCATGGCGGAAAAGGCGCTGGCGGCCGGATGAACCCGGCGCGTCGCCGGATCAGGTGTCGTCACCTGACCCGGCGATGCCCGCTGGAACGACGAGCTGGACCGCGGCCGGTGGACGAACGTGAGCCGGTTGTGGCCTGGTCGCGTCGGCTCAGGATGCGGCGCGCCTGCGCTTCGGCGCCGGCGCGGCAACCCGCGCCTGCTGACGGAGAACCGCCTCGATCCAGCCGTTCAGCCTGACCGTCAGCGCCTCCGCCTCGTCGCGCGCCGGATAAGCGTCGGGAAACCGCAGCGCCAGCCAGCGCCAGGCCACCAGCCGCTTGTGCCGCTTCTCCGCCCGCTCCAGCTCCTCGCGCGAGGCCCGTTCCGGCGGCGGCAGACGGCTGCCGGACGGCACCGGCACCGCCCGCCCGGCACCGTGCTCGGTGGCCCAGGCGGCCAGCCGCGGCACGCCGTTGTCGCGCTCGTCCACCGGACACATGGCGTATGCCCAGCGCGTGGGAAGGTCGAGCCCCTCCACCCCTTCCAGCGCGGTCGCCACCTCGAAGGCCTGGCTCATGTCGGCCAGCCGGTAGTGCGGATCGTCGCGACGCAGCACCGCGCGGCGGATCCGCGCCAGCACCCCGAACAGGCTGTCGGAGCCGATCTCCGCCGCCACCGCCTGCACGATGTCGGAATCCGGCTGCACCAGCGGCCTGAGCTCGGCCTGCGTCGAAGGCGGTGCCGCCAGCATCGCGCGGACGAAGGAGGGGCTGCCGGCCCCGGCCAGCACCGCCACCACCCCGGCCTCGTGCCGGCCGTAGCGCCCGGCCCGCCCGCCGATCTGCTTGATCTCGCCGGGCC
>CALMVN010000257.1:0-12452 GCA_937873225.1 uncultured Acetobacteraceae bacterium | reverse complement strand
CTGCTGCCCGGCGAGATCAAGCAGATCGGCGGGCAGCAGGTCGCGGCTCTCGGTGCCGTCGAACTTGCGCAAGGAGGCGAACACGATCCGCCTGATGTTCAGGTTGAGCCCCATGCCGATCGCGTCGGTGGCGATCAGGATGTCGGCATCGCCGTCGTTGAACCGCGCCGCCTCCGCCCGTCGCACCTCCGGGCTCAGCGCGCCGTACACCACCGCCACCCGACGCCCGCGCGCCTGCAGCGCCGCGCGCAGGTCCAGCACCTCGCGGCGCGAGAACGCGATCAGCGCGTCGCCGCGGCCGAGCTCGCCGAGCGGCACCGCCTCGGGCGCCGCCACCAGAGGCCCCTTGCGCTCCAGGCTGATCTCGTCGAGCGGGTCGCCGCACAGCTCGGCGATCCGTCGCACCATCGGCACGCAGTCCGGCGAGCCCAGCACGAACAGCTCGCGCGCCGGCGCGCCCATGATCGCCGCGGTCCAGGCCGCCCCCCGCTCCGGGTCGTGCAGCATCTGCGCCTCGTCCACCATCGCCACCGCCACCGGGTTGTGCAGCGGGCACATCTCCACGGTGGCGGCCAGGTGCCGGCTGCCCGGCACGGTGATGCGCTCCTCGCCGGTGGCCAGCGAGGCGGCGACGCCGCGCCCTTCCAGCGCCTCCCGGAACTCGTGCGCCAGCAGGCGCAGCGGCGCCAGCGCCAGCCCGCTATCGGACTGCGCCAGCCGCTCCAGCGCCGCGTGCGACTTGCCGCTGTTGGTCGGCCCGGTCACCAGGGTGATGCGCCGGTGCAGGGCGCGCGCGGTCGAGAAGTGCGCCGCGTAGCGGTCCAGCGCCGCCACCCGCGCCACCGCCGCGTTGGCCGCCCGGCCGCCCAGCACCTGCGGCCGGCCGGACGGGTCCGCTGGCTCCTCGGCGCGCCACCTCGCCACCTGCGGCCGCAGGCGGGACAGCTCAACCGGGTCGAACTCCCAGCGCTCGCCGTCCGCCCGTCCCTTCTGCGGCACCCGCCTGGCCACCGGCAGCCGGTTCGCCGCCACCCAGCGCAGCGCTTCGCGCGTCGTGCAGCCGAGCAGCGCCGGCACCTCGCGGAACTCGACCAGGGAGCGTTCCCAGTCGCGCAGCCGGGCCAGCTCCTCCCGCCGGCGGCTCCGCGCAACGCTCTCCGCCTGCCTGCGCTCGCCACGTCGCTGCGCTTCGCGGTTCAGGGCGTCGCGCGCGAAAGGCGCGTCGGGCGGCAGGTGCCACGCGTCTGCCACCGTCCGCACCAGGGTCTCGTGCTGCCCGGCCGACAGCACCCGGCCGCCGGCGTCGAACAGCTCGGACAGCATCGCCTCCAGCGCCGCGTCCGGCTCGTTGCCGAACCCGCGCAGGCGCGCCGCCACCACCCGTTGGAGCGCCGCCTGCAGCGCAGAGTCGTCGGCCTCGGGATCGGTCACGGTTCCGGCCGCCGCCGCCGCGTCCTCGCGCCGCACCCACACCGCCCCGGCCCGCTGCACCCCGTCCACCAGCCGGCCGGTCCAGCCCTTGCGCCGGACCTCGCACAGCGCGCCACGGACCGCCTCGGCATCGGCCGGAAGCCGGCGCGCCACCAGGCGCCGCAGGCGGTCGTGCTCGTTCGGCTGCACGACGAGGCCGGCCGCCGCGATGGCCGCGTCGGCCGGAGAGAAGGATGCGTCGGAAGGAAATGTCACGGCCCGGAATGTAGGGCGCGCGCCATGCGGTTGCGAGCGGCGCGCGGTTACCGTTCCGGCCTTCCTTCTCTACACACGGCGTCCATGCCGACCCATCCCGCCCGACCGGCCGCCGCACGCGGCAGCGCGACGCTGGTCGCCCTGATCGTCGCCGTGTCCTCGTTCATGCAGAACCTGGACGGGGCGATCATCAACACGTCCCTGCCGCTCATGGCCCGCTCGTTCGGGGTGTCCAGCGTCGCGCTGTCGCTCGGCATCACCGCCTACATGCTGGCCGCGGCGGCCGTGTCGCCGCTGGCGCACTGGCTGTCGCGCCGGTTCGGCACCCGCACGGTGCTGGTGGGTGCGGTGCTGCTGTTCACCGCCGCCTCCGTGGGCTGCGGGCTGGCGCGGGGCTTGCCCTCCTTCGTGCTCGCCCGGATCGCGCAGGGGGCCGGCGGTGCGCTGATGGTGCCGGTCGGGCTGGCCGTGGTGATGCGGCACACCCCGCCATCCGAGATGCTGCGGATCACCGCCTACACGGTGTGGCCGGCGCTGCTGGCCCCGGTGATCGGCCCGGTGCTGGGCGGCCTCATCACCGAGACGATCGGCTGGCGCTGGAACTTCTGGCTCAACCTTCCGGTCGGCCTGCTGGGTGCCGCGGCGATGCTGCGCGTAGTGCCGCAGGAGCGCGATCCCGGGCGGCATCCGCTGGACCTGACGGGCCTCGTGCTGTGCGCGCTCGGCCTCACCTGCCTGCTGGCCGGGTTCCAGCGCTCCGCCGCCGGCGGTGCCGAGCGGGACGTGGCGCTCGGGCTGATCGCGGTCGGGCTGCTCGGCGGCTGGGCGGCGCTGCGCCACCTGCGCCGGCACCCGTTCCCGCTGCTGTCGCTCGGGCCGCTGTCGCGGCCCAGCATGCGCTACGCCTCGCTCTACCCGGGCGGCCTGTTCCGCGCCGTGTTCTCGAGCGCGCCGCTGCTGCTGCCGCTTCTGTTCCAGCTCGGCTTCGGCCTGTCGCCGGCCGCCGCCGGCGGCTGGGTGCTGGTGTACTTCTGCGGCAACATCGGCATCAAGCCGGCGACCACGCCGATCCTGCGCCGGTTCGGCTTCCGCAACGCCATGCTGGCCGACGGGATGCTGGTGATCCTGTCCCCGGCGATGCTGGCGATCGTCACGCCGCACACGCCGAAGCCGCTGCTGGCGGCGCTGCTTTTGTTTGCGGGCGCGGTGCGCTCCATGCAGCTGACCGCGATCACCACCCTGGCCTTCGCCGACGTCCCGGGTCCGGAGCGGGGCGCCGCCTCCAACCTGGTGTCGATGCTGCAGCAGGCGTTCTCAGCCGCCGGCGTGGCGGCCGCCGCGTTCAGCCTGTCGCTGTTCCAGGGGATGTTGCACGACGCGACGGTGACGCTGCCGGAGCTTCATGCGGCGTTCTGGACCGCGGCGGGGCTGTGCCTGATGGGCACTCTCGGCGTCGTGTGGATGCCGCAAACGCTTGGACGGGAGGTGAGCGGACACGGGACGTGACGGCTGGGAACGCCTGGATCGCCCGGAACCGCGTAGTGACATGACCGACGACCGGAAGCGCCAGCCGGGAGATCGGCATGGGCATGAGGCACGCGTCGGGAACCGGCCTCCTACCGGCGGATCGCGTCGCAGGCGGCAGCTCGACCGAAGACCCCGTTCCCGCACAGGTTGCCCGCATCGGCGATCGCCAGATCCGCCTTCGGGCTGCGGGGAAACGCGGAGATGACGCGCGGGAGACAGCCGCCGGGCCCGCGCGCATCCATCCTGGCTGCCGTCTCGATCAGTCCCACCGCCACGAACAGGTCGCCAGGTGCGTTCGCCTGTCCATACCGGGACGCCAACTCGGCCGAAACGTGGCACAGGGCGCCGAAAAGATCAGGATGATCGAGCAGCGCGCGGTTCAACCGCAGACTGCTCCGGTGGTCACGGTCGCGCGGGATCGGTCGGGTCAGCCCGTTGCTGGTCGCCTGCGCGTCGAGCAGGATGTCCAGCACCGTGTCGATCGTCCGCATCCCCTGGCAGGCGTCGGTCGTGCAACGGTCGATCACATCCCGTTCCGCCGCCTCGTGGATCGCGTCGATCGTCGGCGCCACTGCCGCCGAACCGACGCTCGACGCCAGCACGGGGCCCGCGAGGACGGCGCCCGCAAGGAGTGCGCAGGCTACGACGTGCGCGTCAGCGAACACGACCGGTTTCCGGTTGACGATGAAACTTGAACGACGCTTCCGACACGTTTGAGACGATCCGCCGATCGAACGACAAGGCCCAGCTCGGGCGGTGGTTCTGGACCGACTTTCCGCCTTCGGCGAGGTCGGCGACGCTTTCGAGCCCTTCCCCCACGTCAATGCCGCCGGTGTCCTCGCCCTTCTTCGGCGTGATGCGTGGCGTATGGAAGTGTGTCGCTCCGGCAGTCGGATCAGCGATGCTGCCGGTCATGATCCCCTGCGCGACGATCACGGCCGTCGACGACGCCGCGTGACCATGTCGGCAGCCCCGCCAGGCACCTCGCACGGTGGAGATCCGTACGGATCATCCGGTTGCGAAGCATCCAACCAACGGCGGTCATGGCCGCCTGTGCCTCGCCTCCGGCCTCCCTGGTGATGGCGCGCACGAGGCCATGTTCGTTCCGGACCACCAGATCGACCGAGGTCGGGCGTCGTTCCGGATGCTTGGCTGGAGCCGCTGCACGAGCCGCGGGCTCATCACCATGAAGGAATGGATCAGCAGACTACACCAAATGTGGTGCTTATCAGCAGGCTGAATCGCCGAACCGGGGCCTTGCCCGGGCATCAGGGGGCGGGCTCTCGCCCTTCCCCTGTGCCGACCCGTCCTCTCACTGACAGGCGAGGCATTCCTCGTAGTCGGTGGCCTGCTTCCCCGCAGCCGGCACCACCGGTGCCGGCATGGCGATGCCCTCCATCACGTCGGCCTTGTTGAGCATGTCGCTGACGGTATCGGCGCGCTGGATCGACAGCGAACGGCAATAGTACAGGCTCTTCAAGCCCCGCTTCCACGCCAGCAGGTGGATCTGGTGCAGGTCGCGCTTGTGGATGTCGGCCGGCAGGAACAGGTTCACCGACTGGCTCTGGCAGACGAACGGCGTGCGGTCGGCGGCATGCTCCACCACCCAGCGCTGGTCGAGCTCGAACGCGGTCTTGAACACGTCCTTCTCGCCCTGGGTCAGGAAGTCGAGGTGCTGCACGCTGCCCTTGGTGAGCGTGATCGACGACCACACCTCGTCGGTGTCGCGCCCCTTCTGCGCCAGCAGCTTCTGCAGGTGCCGGTTGCGCACGGTGAACGAGCCGGACAGCGTCTTCTGCAGGAACACGTTGGCGGCGATCGGTTCGATGCCCGGGCTGGTGGCGCCGGTGATGATGGAGATCGACGCGGTCGGCGCGATCGCCAGCTTGTGCGAGAACCGCTCCATCACCCCGTAATCGGCGGCGTCCGGACAGGCCCCCTTCTCCTCCGCCAGCATGCGCGACGCCGCGTCCGCCTCCTTGCGTATGTGCGCGAACATGCGCTTGTTCCACACCTTGGCGATCACGCTCTCGAACGGAACGTTGTTCGCCTGCAGGAACGAGTGGAACCCCATCACGCCGAGGCCCACAGAGCGCTCGCGCGCCGCCGCATACTTGGCGCGCGCCATGTCGTCCGGCGCCCGGTCGATGAAGTCCTGCAGCACGTTGTCGAGGAAGCGCATCACGTCCTCGATGAACAGCGGATGGTCCTTCCAGTCGAACCAGGTCTCGAGGTTCAGCGACGACAGGCAGCACACCGCGGTGCGCTGCTGGCCGTACTGGTCGATCCCCGTCGGCAGGGTGATCTCGGCGCACAGGTTGGAGGTCTTGACCTCGAGGCCCGCCAGCTTGTGGTGCATCGGCCGGGCGTTGTTCACGTGGTCGGAATAGATGATGTACGGCTCGCCCTGCTCCATGCGCGCCGTCAGCAGCCGGATCCACAGCGAGCGCGCCGACACCTTGCGTATGTGCGCGCCGTCCTTCGGGCTGACCAGCGCCCAGTCCTCGTCCGCCTCGACCGCGCGCATGAACGCGTCCGACACCAGGATGCCGTGATGCAGGTTGAGCGCCTTGCGGTTCGGATCGCCGCCGGTGGGGCGGCGCATCTCGATGAACTCCTCGACCTCGGGATGCCAGATCGGCAGGTACACCGCCGCCGACCCGCGTCGCAGCGAGCCCTGGCTGATCGCCAGCGTCAGGCTGTCCATCACCCGGATGAACGGGATCACGCCCGAGGTCTTGCCGTTGGCGCCGACGTTCTCGCCGATCGAGCGCAGGTTGCCCCAGTACGAGCCGATGCCGCCGCCCTTCGAGGCCAGCCACACGTTCTCGTTCCACAGGCCGACGATGCCCTCCAGGCTGTCGGAGGCCTCGTTCAGGAAGCAGGAGATCGGCAGGCCGCGGGCGGTGCCGCCGTTGCTCAGCACCGGGGTCGCCGGCATGAACCAGTGCCGCGAGATGTAGTCGTAGATCCGCTGCGCGTGCGCCGGGTCGTCGCCGTAGTAGCTCGCCACCCGGGCGAACAGGTCCTGGTAGCTTTCGCCGGGCAGCAGGTAGCGGTTGTCCAGGGTCGCCTTGCCGAAATCGGTCAGCAGCGAATCGCGCGACCGGTCCACACGCACAGGATGCCGGTTCTCCATCTGCACCACGTCCACCAGCGTGCCCTGGCCGTTGCTTTCGTGGCCGCGCGGGTCGTGCTCGTGCGCGTCGGACACCGTGTCTGCGGCCTCGTGAAGGGTCATGCCGTGTTCTCCTGGATGGTCCCGCCGGTGCGTGCCGGCCGCCGAGGGCGTCCTCGCCGGGACAGCCTCGACGGCCTCACTACGCTATATGTGGCGTTCGATTCCTAGCCTGCCCACCACATTCGGTTCCCGTCGTGGCATGGCGGCCATACCGGGCCGGCCGCATCGCGTTATCCGTCAAGCGCCTAGGCCGGGCGGCGCACCTGTTGCTGGAACGATCGAATGTTCGTGAATCGGGCAGGACGCGGCCGACTCGGCTCCGGCCGGCTCCGCCGTCAGGGCACAACCTGGGAGGGCATCGACTCCTCCGCCCGCGCCTTCAGCCCCTGCAGCCAGATCTGGTGGTACTTGTGCATCCGGTCCGGCGCCAGCACGCTCTGCGCCCGGGCGCCGAGACCGTTCTGGTTCTCCGCCGTCAGCACCTGGCTGCCCTCCTCGTGCGGCCGGATCAGCCAGCCGTGGTAGACGTCCATGCCGAGCCCGACCCCGGTCCAGCCGATCCGCTCGAACGGCACGAACTCCGCGACCACGGACTCGATCGACAGGCCGAAGGTGGTCCAGCGGAACCGGGCGCCGGACGACAGCTCGGCGCCCCCGCCCTCGATCTCCACGTTCCGGGCGTTCTCGTACCAGTCCGGCCACGACCGTGCCCGGACCAGCCAGGCCCAGACCCGCTCGGGTGCGGCCCGGATCAGCAGCTCGTTGCGGACGTGCACCGCCGTCGCGTCCGGCCGGTAGTTCTCCGGCCAGTTGATCTCCGACATGCGATCCTCCTCAAGCTGTGCGTGTCCAACGCCCGGCAGGCCAAGCGGTGCCGCCCCGCAAACGGCGTCACGCGCTGCAGCTGGCTCCGCCCAGCACGCAGAAGCGGGCGCAGTGCGGATGGTTGAGCGCCACCGTGACGGCCGCTTCCCGCAGCGTGCGGCCCAGCACGAGGTCGGGCAGCAGCGTGCAGGCCGCGACCGCCGGCCGGTCCTCGCCACGCCGCTTCACCACCATGCGGCTGCTCGCGCACATCATCTGCTCCGGCCGCTTGCCGAGCAGGCCCCAGCAGGCGGTGGTGATCTCCGGCACGTCGGCACCGCGGTCCATCTCCGGGAACAGCACCAGGAACGCCGGGTCACGCGCGTCCGCCCCGAACCCCAGCGACGCGAACAGCCGGGCATACCCGGCACGCGCCCCGGCCTCCGGCTCCGCGGCCAGGCGCCGTCCCGCCACCGACACCCGGAAGCCGTGCGACGCCAGCCAGCGGAGCCCGTCCAGCGCCTTGTCCCAGCTGCCGGCTCCGCGCTCCGCCTCGTGCACCGCGTCCGTGTGGTGGTCGAGGCTGACGCGCAGCCCCAGCCGCTCCCCATGACGGTCGCGCAGCGCCAGCAGCGCCGCCTCGTGGTGGCGCATCGGCTGCATGGCGTTGGTCAGCACCAGCGCCCGCCGGCCGCGCCCGAGCACGTCGTCCAGCATGGCAGGCAGGGCACGGTTGAGGAACGGCTCGCCGCCGGTGAAGCCGACCTCCTCCACCGGCAGGCCATCCGCCTCGACCTCGTCCAGGAAGCCCGCCACCTCGGCAGTGCCCAGGTAGGCGAGCGAGTCGTTGCGCGGCGAGCTTTCGATGTAGCAGTTGGCGCAGGCCAGGTTGCACAGCGTCCCGGTGTTGAACCACAGCGTGCGCAGCGCGCCCGGCGGCACCGACGCCCGCACCTCGCCGCCGGCGGTGCGCAGCGGGTCGCGGAACTTGGCGGGGTCGAGCGGGGTCCGGTCCGGGCGCAGAAACGGCGAGACCAGCGCGCCAGGGGAAACCATGCTGCGATCCTTGCCCTTTGGTCCTTCACCTGGGGTGGACCCGGCCGATTGCCAGCACCACCCCCGAACCGGAGCCGGGCGCGCATGAACATCGAGAACAGCCGCGACTACTACGGCCGCGTGCTCGCCGGCTCCGGCGACCTGCGCACCGACGCCTGCTGCACCCTTGACGCGCCCCCTCCGGCGCTGCGGCAGGCGCTGACGCACGTGCACGAGGAGGTGCGCAACCGCTACTACGGCTGCGGCCTGGTGGCGCCGGATGCGATCCGGGACCTGCGCATCCTCGACCTCGGCTGCGGCAGCGGGCAGGACGCCTACGTGCTGGCCCAGCTGGTCGGCGAGCAGGGCGCGGTGGTCGGCGTCGACGCCACGCCCGAGCAGCTGGCGGTGGCCGGGCGGCACCTCGACTGGCACCGGGCGCGGTTCGGCTACGCCCGCTCCAACGTGTCGTTCCTGCCCGGCGACATCGAGCAGCTGCACCGGCTCCCGCTGGAGCCGGGCTCGTTCGACCTCATCGTGTCCAACTGCGTGATCAACCTGGTGGCGGACAAGGGCGCGGTGTTCGCCGCCGCGCGGCAGCTGCTGCGGCCGGGCGGCGAGCTGTACTTCTCCGACGTCTACTGCGACCGTCGCGTCCCGGCGGCGCTGCGACGGGACCCGGTGCTGCACGGCGAGTGCCTGGCCGGCGCGCTGTACTGGAACGACTTCCTCCACCTCGCGCGACAGGCCGGCTTCGCCGACCCGCGCCTGGTGTCCGACCGCCCGCTCGCCATCAACGACGACGCGCTCGCCGCGAAGACGGGCGCGTTGCGCTTCTTCTCCGCCACCTGGCGCCTGTTCCGGCTCGACGATCTGGAGCCCGCCTGCGAGGACTACGGCCAGGCGGTGCGCTACCGCGGCACGATCCCCGGGGCCCCGGACCTGTTCCGGCTCGACAAGCACCACGCGATCGAGACCGGCCGGGTCTTCCCCGTGTGCGGCAACACCTGGCGCATGCTGGCCGACACCCGGTTCCGGCCGCATTTCGAGTTCCTCGGCGACTTCGCGCGCCATCTCGGCATCTTCGCCGGCTGCGGCACCGCCCTGCCCTTCGACGGGCCGCGTGGCGAGGGCGCAGCCCCGTCGTCCTCCTGCTGCTGAGCGGCGATGCTCAGCGGACGTCCGGATAATGCCGTTCCAGCCGACGCCGCAGCCCGAGTCCCCAGCGCACGCCGACGCCGAGATAGATCCAGTTCGCCTTGAGCCCGCCCCAGGCGGCCACCCGCCGGTCGGAGGTGAGCACGATCCGGTTCACCAGCCGCGTCCGGCCCAGCCGGCACATCCTGGCGCACAGGTCCGCCTCCTCCAGCACGGACAGGCCGGGGTCGCAGCCGCCCACGGCGAGGAAGTCGTCGCGACGGAAGAACATGGCGTGGTCGCCGAACAGCAGCCGCGCGCCGCGCAGGAACAGGTGCGGCCGGAACAGCAGCGGCACGTACCAGGTCTTGATCCAGTTGTGGAAGCTGGTGCCCCAGCGCACCGTGTCCGGACCGCTCAGCAGCGGGGTGAAGCCGGCCAGCGCCACACGTCGGTCGGCCATGACCCGGCGGATCACCGCCACCGCGTCGTCCGGCAGCAGCGTGTCGGCGTGCAGCACGCAGACGATATCCGCGCTCGCCTCCGCCACGCCCCGGTTGATCTGCACCGCGCGGCCGCGGGCGCACTCGACCACGCGCACCCCGCCGGCGCGGACGATGGCGCAGCTCGCGTCCGTGCTGCCGCCGTCGACCGCCAGCACCTCGTCCGGCGGCGGCAGGAGGGCCGCCAGCGAGCGAAGCAGGCGCGGCAGCACCGCCGCCGCGGCCAGCATCGGGATCACGACCGCCACCGTGCTCATTCGTCCAGCTCCGGCCAGCGCAGGAGGTCCTCCGGCCGGTCGAGGTCCGCCAGCGCCTCCAGCAGCACAGGCGCGATCCCCCGTCCGGCCAGGCGCCGCATCGTGATCGCCAGCACCGCCTCCGTGCCCCACGGCATGTCCTCGAACAGCCACGGCAGCGTCGCCCCGAGCCCGAGCAGGTAGTAGCCGCCATCCTCGGCCGGCCCGATCACCACCCTGGCACCGCCTGACAGCGCCGCGGCCGCCGCGCCGACCTGCCGCACCGACAGGTCCGGCACGTCCGCCCCCAGCAGCACGACCGGGGGATGCGCCGCCGCACGCGCCATCCGCGCGCCCAGGTCGCCGTCGCCCTGATCCACCAGCGCCACGTCCCGTCCCAGCCAGGCCGCGAACGCGTCTGCCGTCCCTCCGGTGGTTCGGACCTCCATCGGCAGGCCGGACGCCCGCATCGTGCCCAGCGTCCGCTCCGCCAGCCGGCGGTGCAGCGCCGCCGCCCCGTCCGCGCCCAGCGACGGGATCAGCCGCGTCTTGGCCAGGCCGGCGGTGGGGTAACGGGTGAACAGCACGAGCCGCGGCGGCACCGGCATCACCATCGTCCCGGTCGCGCCCGGAACCGGCCCTTGCGTGCCGGATCGCCGGGCCGCATCTGCAGCGCCATGCACGCTTCCCCTTCCCACGGGCGCAGGCGCCTCGCGGCGGCGATGCCGACGCTGCTGCTGGCAGCCGTCACGGCCGCGACGCTGGTCGGGGAACGCGCGGTCCCGCTTCGCGCGCGAACCCGGCCGGAGCCGGGTCGCATCCTGCGCAACCTCGCGCTCGGCAGCCTCAGCATGGCGACCGTCGCCCTGGCCGAAGGCCCGGCGGTGCGCCCGCTGGCGGCCCGCGCACTCCGGCGCCGGCGCGGCCTGTCGCAGCGTCTGGGCCTGCCGGACTGGGGGCGCGACCTCGCGGCGTTCCTGCTCATGGACTACACCATGTACGTCTGGCACGTGCTGACGCACAAGGTGCCGCTGCTGTGGCGCCTGCATCTGGTGCACCACGTCGATCTCGACCTGGACGCTTCCACCGCGCTCCGCTTCCATGCCGTCGACATGCTGGTGTCCGTGCCGTGGCGCGCGGCCCAGGTGACCCTGCTCGGCGTTTCGCCGCGTGCGCTCCGGCTTTGGCAGTTGTTCTTCTTCGGCTCGGTGCTGTTCCACCATTCCAACTGGCGGCTCCCGTCCCGCCTCGAGCGCCTGGCTGCCCTCCTGCTGACCACCCCACGCATGCACGGCATCCACCATTCGACCGTGCGCGGCGAGACGAACTCGAACTGGTCCAGCGGCCTCAGCCTGTGGGACCACCTGCACCGCACCTTCCGCCTCGACGTTCCGCAGGACCAGGTCACCGTCGGCGTGCCCGGCTACCGCGAGCCGGCCGAGACCGGCCTGCGCGCCTCCCTCCGGTTGCCGTTCGTCCGCCAGCGCGACGCCTGGACGCCGCAGCCCGGACACGAGGATGTGCGGTGAACGCCCGTCCGCCCCGCGATGTTCGACGGTTCGAGGAGTTCCGCCGTCATGACATCGCCCGCCCGGCTCAGCGACGAGCTCCGGTCCGCCACCAGCCCCGACCTGCGCCGCCGCCGCTGGCTGGTCGGGCTGTCGCTGCTCGGCAGCACGATCGGCCAGATCGTCGCCCTGTACCAGGTCGGCATCGTCAAGCACCTGCCCGACCCGCCGGGCGGATTGTTCGACTCCAACCGCGTCAACGCCTCGACCTACGCCTACAAGCGGCTGCAGATGCCGGACGCGATCCTGATGATCGGCACCTATGCGGCGACCGCCGCCCTCGCCGCGGCCGGCGGCAGGGACCGCGCCGAGCGCACGCCGCTGCTGCCCGTCGCACTCGCGGCCAAGACGCTGTTCGACGTGGCGACCAACCTCAAGCTGGCGCGGGAGGAATGGCAGGAGAACGGCGCCCTGTGCGCCTACTGCCAGACCGCCTCGGCGCTGTCGCTGGCCTCCGCGGCGCTCGCCATGCCGGAAGGAGCCCGCGGCCTGCGTGCCCTGTTGCGCGGGCGCCGGGGGTAGGCGGTCGGATCATGCCGGCGGTGTTGGAATTTGACCGGCAGGCGAGCAAGCCGCTGGGCTCCGTCCATCGATCCAAACAGGGTTTCCAAAGGGCGCCTGTTTCTTTGGCGGGTCCAGGGCACAGCCCTGGCCTGTGCAGGTCGCACCCCGCCGCCGTTGGTATCACTCCCACTCTATCGTTCATCTCTGGCCTAAGCGCTTGTCTCCGCCGCATTTTTCCCGTCGGTCGCTCACGCATACCGCCTCCCCAGAC
>CALMVN010000256.1 GCA_937873225.1 uncultured Acetobacteraceae bacterium | reverse complement strand
GAACAGGATCGAATGGTGGAACACGTTGCCGACCTGTTCCCGGCCCTCGCCCTTCAACTCGCCGGTCCGTGCGCTGAAGACCTCGAAGGGGATCGAATCCGAAGGGTCGGGCAGGCCGACGAACCGGTACTCCGCCGTCAGCGCCAGTCCCCGCACATAGGGAACCGGCAGCGACACGCCGGCGATCGCCTGGTAGGCGAAGCTCCCGATCTCGCTGGCGCCTCCGTTGTAGGGGAAGCGGAACCCTGGCCTGGACGAGTTGAGGTTGTCGAACTCCACGGTCTGGCCGCCGATGCCGACGCCGATATAGGGCGTCACCGGGAGGGCGACCGGGATGTCGTACAGCACGTTGGCAAAGCCGCCGTACTGCTGCTGGTAGCCGCCGGCGCGACGGATCTCGTCGCCGGGGAACGAGATCTTGCGGACGTGGTCGTTGAAGTAGTTGCCTTCGAGCTCGACGCGCAGCCCGTTGCCGAAGCCGTAGCCGGCGCTGGCGTCGCCGGCGAAACCGGGCAGGTCCAGATGCACCTCGCGCCTCGGCTCCAGGCCCGGGATCGGCTTCAGCGTCTCGTCCTGCTGCAGGTCGACCCCGGCGCCGAGGCTGACATAGGGCCCGGTCACCGGCACGCCTGCCATCGCCGCATTCAGGCCGGCACCGATCAGGCCGCCCGCAAGAAGCAGGGCCGACAGGCTGCGGCTGGACGACACGGCTGACGACATCGGCTGACACTCCAGGAGTGGAGTGCCCATAGCCGGTCAACCCTTTCCAGGTCGACAGGAAATCGTAACGACTTGTGACGGCCTCGGCGTTCCTCAGAACCCCAGCGTCTCCGCCGCCCGTTCCAGCGTCTTTGCGGCACCGGCCTCGTACAGGCTGGCAAGCCAGCGCCCGACCGTCCGCACCAGGATCTCGTTCTCGCCCAGCTCGCCGAACAGCGCGGTGATGCCGAGCAGGGGACGCGGGTCGGGACCGCCCTCGATCGCCTTCTCGCGCAGGGTATCTGCCAGCGGATGGCGTATCTCGATCGCGTGTCCCTGCTCGTCCTCGCCGCGTATCCGGCGCATCCACGCCGCCAGCGCCAGCGCCAGCAGGTCGATCCCGCCACCCGATCCTGCTCCCTGGGCCAGCCGGTCGCGGATCGGGTCCACCAGCACGTTCAGCGGCGCATCGGTATTGACCCGCTCCACCGTGTCCTTCACCCGCGGGTTGGCGAAGCGCTCGATCAGGGTGCGCTTGTAGTCGTCGAGGTCGATGCCGGGCACCGGCGACAGGGTGGGCTCGGTTTCCCGGTCCATCAGCGCCGCCATGTAGCGGGTGATCAGCGGGTCGCGCATCGACTCGTCGATGAAGGTGTAGCCGATCAGCCGCCCCATGCCGGAGACCGCCAGGTGGCTGCCGTTGAGCAGGCGCAGCTTCATGAACTCGTATGGCGTCACGTCGTCGACGAACTGCGCGCCCACCTCCTCCCAGGCGGGGCGCCCGTCCACGAAACGGTCCTCGATCACCCACTGGGTGAACCGCTCGCAGAACACCGGCCACCGGTCCGCGATGCCGTAGTCGCGCGCCAGCGCCGCCACGTCGTCCGCCTGGGTGACGGGGGTGATGCGGTCGACCATGGTGTTGGGGAACGAGGCGTTGCGCTCGATCCAGTCCGCCAGCGCCGGGTCGCGCAGCCGCGCCATCGTCAGCACCGCCTCGCGCAGCACGTTGCCGTTGTGCTGGATGTTGTCGCAGGTCATGGCGGTGAAGGCCGGGGCGCCGGCCGCCCTGCGGCGGCGATAGGCCTCGACGATGATGCCCGGCGCGCTGTGCGGATGCTCCGGGTCGGCGAGGTCGCGGGCGACCTGCGGATGCTCCGGGTCGAGCCGCTTGGTCGAGCGGTTCAGGCAGTAGCCGTGCTCCGTCACCGTCAGGCTGACGATGCGGATTTCCGGCCGGTCGATCGCGTCCAGCAGCGCCGACGAGTCCTCGGCGGTGAACAGCACGCCGACGATCGAGCCGATGATCGTGACGGTCTCCTCGTCCGCGGAGCGCTCCACCAGGCTGTACAGCCCGTCCTGCGGCCCGAGCGCGTCCAGCATCCGCCGGTCGCCCGGCAGCAGCCCGGCGCCGAGGATGCCGAACCCGCTCTGGTCCGGCCTGCGCTCGATCAGCTCCTGGGTGTAGCGGGCCATGTGCGCGCGATGGAAGTTACCGAGCCCGAGATGCACGATCCCGGCCGACAGCGTGGCGGGATCGAAGCCGGGACGGCGCACCGGCGGCTGAACGGTGTTCAAGGTCTGCCGGTTGAGCGGCTGGGTTTCCATGGCCGGACGGTCTCCTCGCTGCCGCAGGGCCGATCTCCCCGCGCCGGAGGCCTGGCGCCTCCAAGATCAGGTGCAGCCTAGGCTCGGATCGCATCCGTTAGAAGAGCACGGCCAGTCAAGCCGCCCCGACTCGTGCCGTGTAGATCGGGCTGCCGTCCAGGGCGATCCCGGTCGGCGTCACCACGGTGCCGCTCCTGTTGTCCGGACCGAGCAGGGTCTTGGCGAGGACTGAATAGCGGATCCGCTCCTTGAGCCCGCGCATGCGACTTCCATTGACTCGGCGCGTGATCGGCGAAGCCGTTTAGGTGGTGGTCGGTCCAATACAGGCACGCGGTGTCGACTGCGACGGCAGCGGTTTCTGCCAGCTCGGGATGATCCTCGAGGTTGAGGTTCAGCTCACGGCCAGCCTTGGCATGGTTCGCGTGGCCAGTGAGCTGTATCAAGCCGCGGCCCTCATGACGGACTCCGTCACCCGGCTTTGTATTACCCAAAGCTTTCCGGCCCTCGTACTCGACACCCCTTGCCCCTCCTCGAGGTCGGACAGGCCCCAGCTTTCCTCGCAGATCTGCGCCAGGAAGTGTGCCTGGCGCAGTTGCGTGTTGATGGAGTATCGGGTCAGTGCTGCAGGCAGCAGCATTCCGACCATCCGGATGTTGTTCTGCTGTCGAATCCGTCGGGCACCGTGATAGGTAAAAGCCAATCGGGACAGTAGTCTTGCATCTATCGGGCGCATGAGCACCCCGTGAGAAGCTCAGACGGATGAACAATTCGGTGCGCAAGGTGATCGCAGCGTCGATCCTGGGGATCGCGGCTACAGGAGTGCAGTGCGGTCGTGGACAAGCCGCGGATTGCAACGCGCCTACGCCGATCCGATTTCACCAAGGACAAACTGAGACGACGGTTGCTGGCGGCGTTGTCCGTGCCGAGGAGGTCTGCTGGGTGCTGACGGCCCGGGCCGGCCAGACGATCCTCGCCGACGTCGCCAGTCCCGACGAGAACGTGGTGTTCTCGCTCTACCGCCCGGGCTATAGCGTCAAGCCGGCCAGCGATGGTCCGGACATCAGCGGCCCAAGCGTGCCGGGCGCCGGCGAGCGGGACGACGCCACCACGGTCAAGGCGACGCTTCCCGCCTCGGGGCGCTACCTGTTCGTGCTCGGCACCACCCGCGGCGGCGGTGGCGAATACAGGCTCCGGGTGTCAGTGAAGTAGCGGACCCGCCTACCGCGCCTGCTGGATCGCCGACAGCAGCCAGGAGCCGCCGCGGGCGCGCACGAAGGTCCACAGCTCGGTCACGGTCTGCCGCTCGTTCGGGCTGCCGTCCACCACGCGCCCGGACAGGTCGGTGGTCACGTCGATCATCGAGTAGCGCATGGCGACGGTGGCGAACTCGCGGTTGTTCTCGCTCCAGGCCTCCGACAGGTCGCCGTGCTCCATCCGCACCGCGCTCACCGCGTTGCGCAGGTTGCGGCTCGCGAGGTCGGTGAGCTGCTCGGAGAAATAGCTGACCATCTCCGGTGTGGCGAAGCAGCCGAGGCTGCGCAGGTCCTGCATCGACCATGCCTGCTGTATGTCCAGCAGCGCCTGCTCGAACTGGCCGTAATCCGCGGGCGTGATCGGGATCGCACTGCCGCCGCCACCGGTCCGGCCGGAGCCGGCGGCCAGGAACGGCATGCCGCCGGCCCCGGCCGCGGCCACCCGCGGGCTGAAGAAGCGGCGGATCAGCCAGCGGACCACGAAGAACAGGATGGCGAGCTGGATCAGCAGCCCGAGCAGGCCGGGGCCGCCGAACCCGCCGCCATAGCCGTAGCCGCCGCCGAAGAAGCCGTGGCCGAACAGCATCCCGGCCAGCCCGGCGCCGAGCAGGCCGCCGGCGAAGCCGGTGCCGAACGGGTGCGCGCGCGCCACGCCGCCATAGCCGCCGCCGTAGGCCGGGGCATACGGGGCGGGCCGCGGCGTCAGGGTGCGCGCGAACGGCGAGGCGCCGCCCGGGTTGGTGGCGGTGGGCGCCGGCGCGCTGAAGGTGCGGCTGCCGCGGCTGCCGAACGAGCCGCCGAAGCCGGGACGCGCCTCGGCCGAGACGGGCGTGAATGCCGCCAGCACGGGCGCCGCCGCCGGGGCGAGCCCCAGCGCCAGGGCCAGGGAGGCGGTCCGCAGGCGCCGCGACAGGGTGATACGTGTCATGCGATCTGGTCCTTGAACCATGTTCACGCGCCGGCCACGGTGAGGCTGTCGATCCGGATCGTCGGCGCGTCGGTGCCCCGGCGGAACACGAGGTCGTCCGCCGGCACCAGGGACGCGAACATGTCCAGCAGGTTGCCGGCCACGGTGAACTCGGCGATCGGCTCGGCCAGCGCGCCGTCGCGTATCATGAAGCCGGCGGCGCCCCGGCTGTAGTCGCCGGTCAGGCCGTTGATCGCGTTGCCCATCATCTCGTTGACGTAGATGCCCTCGGCGATGTCTGCCATCAAGGCCACCGGCGTCACCGTGCCGCCGGACAGGTAAAGGTTGGTGGTCGACGGCGAGGGCGGCGAGGACGGCCCGCGCGACGCGTGGCCGGTGGAGGGCAGGCCGAGCTGCCGGCCGCTGCGGCCGTCCAGCACCCAGGAGCGGATCGTGCCGTCCTCCACCAGCAGAAGCGGCGCGGTCGGCACGCCTTCGCCGTCGAACGGCTTGGAGCGCAGGCCGCGCGGGCGGGGCGGGTCGTCGGTCACCGACACGCCGGGCGGCAGCACCCGGGTGCCCATGCGCTCCTTCAGGAACGAGGTGCCGCGCGCCACCGACGCGCCGTTCAGCGCGCTGGCCAGGTGGCCGACCAGGCTGCTCGACACGCGGGGATCGTAGATCACCGGCATACGGCCGGTGCGCGGCTTGATCGGGTTAAGCCGGGTGACCGCGCGCTCGCCGGCCTGGCGGCCGATCGCCGCCGGATCGTCCAGGTCGGCGAGGTGCACGGCCGAATGGTAGTCGTAGTCGCGCTGCATCGCGGTGCCGTGGCCGGCCAGCACGCTGGCCGACACCGAATGGCTGGTGCGGGCGTACTGCCCGGCGAAGCCGCCGGAGGTGGCGAGCGCGATGCTGGTGCGGCCATAGCCGGCGGAGCCGCCCTGGCTGTTGGTGACGCCGCCCACGGCGAGCGCGGTTGCCTCGGCGACGCGCGCCCGCTCGGTCAGCGCCTCGATCCCGGGCTCTGTCCCGTCGGCCAGGTCGAGCCCGGACCGGGCGGCGATCCCGGTCGCGGCCCGGTCGCACAAGGCGGCGAACCGGTCCTCCGGCACCACGCGCGCCATCGCCAGCGCCTGCTCGACCAGGCGATCGAAGCCGGCCGGGTCGATGCTGGTCGCCGACACGATGGCGCTGCGCCTGCCGGAGAACACGCGCAGGCCGACATCGTTGTGCTCGGACCGCTCCAGCTCCTCGCTGCGGCCCTGGCGCACCTGCACGCCGAGCGAGGTGCCGGACACCAGGATCGCCTCCGCCGCGTCGGCGCCGGCGCGGGTCGCCCGTGCGACCAGCGCCTGCAGCAGGCCGATACGGTCGTCTTCGTGAACACCGTTCATGCGGCAAGCCTGTCCGCGACCTCGCCGAGGCGGGGGATGTGCGTCACCGGCCCGAGCGCCGTCAGCGTGGGCGCACCGCGGAACACGCGGGCGGCGGCGCGACGCACGTCCTCCAGGGTCACGGCGTTGATCTTCGCCACCGTTTCCGCGGTCGGGATGATGCGGCCGAACACCTGCAGCTGGCGGGCGAGCTGCTCGCAGCGGCTGCCGGTGGATTCCAGCGACATCAGCAGGGAGGACTTGAGCTGCGCCCGGGCGCGGTCGAGCTCGTCCTGGCGCACGGCGTGCGGTCCGGTCGCCTGCTGCACCTTGTGCAGCTCCTCCAGGGTCACGGGGACCAGCTCGCGGGCCTCGTCCTCGCCGGTGCCGGCGTAGATGCCGAACAGGCCGCCATCAACGAACGGGGCGCTGAAGGAGTAGATCGAGTACACTAGGCCGCGGCGCTCGCGGATTTCCTGGAACAGGCGCGACGACATGCCGCCGCCGAGCAGGGTGGAGAGCAGCAGAACCGCGTAGTAGTCGCGGTCGCCGTAGCCGACCGAGGGGAAGCCCAGCACGACGTGGACCTGGTCGAGCTCCTTCTGCTGGCGGAACTCGCCGCCGCGATACTGGCCGGGCTCGGGGTGCTCCAGCACGGCACTCGGCAGGTCGCCGAAATGCTGGCGTGCCAGTTCCACCACCTGCTCGTGATGCAGGTTGCCGGCGGCCGCGATCACCACGTTTCCGGTGGTATAGTGCGCCCGCATGTAGTCGGTCAGGGTGTCGCGCTTCATGCCGCGGATCAGCGCCTCGGTGCCCAGCGTCGGGCGGCCCATCGGCTGGCTCGGGAACGCGGTCTCCTGGAAGTGGTCGAACACGATGTCGTCCGGGGTGTCGTTGGCCTGGCCGATCTCCTGCAGGATCACGCCGCGCTCGCGCTCCATCTCGTCCGCCGCGAAGGTCGAGTGGGTCAGGATGTCGCCGATGATGTCGGCGCCGAGCGCGAGGTCCTCCTTGAGCAGCTTGACGTAGTAGGCGGTCTGCTCGCGGGCGGTGTAGGCGTTGATGTGGCCGCCGACGTTCTCGACCTCCTCGGCGATCTGCGCCGCCGTGCGCCGCTCGGTGCCCTTGAAGGCCATGTGCTCCAGGAAGTGCGACACCCCGTTCTCGGAAGCGCGCTCGTTGCGGGTGCCGCTGGCGACGTAGGCGCCGAGGGACACGGTCTCGACCCGGTCCATGCGCTCGGTGACGACCGTCAGGCCGTTGGGCAGGCGGGTGGTGCTGATCGGGTCGGCGGGATGTCGGTCGGTCATGGGGTTCCTGATGCCGGGCCCGGTCGGGGCCGGTCGTGGGGCGGATGAGAAGGAATATGGGACGTCAGGCGGCGTTTCTCAGCACCGCCGAACGCACCGCGTCCTGGACGGCGTCCAGCCGGTTCGGCACCACCCGGACGCGTTCCTCGCGCTGGTACAGGTCCGACAGGTGCCGCGGCAGGGCGGGAACGAGGCCGGTGGCCACGCGCATCGCGTCCGGGAACTTGGCGGGATGGGCGGTGGCCATCGCCACGCACGGCACGCCGGGCAAGGCGCCCGAGCGGGCGGCGGCGATGCCGATCGCGGTGTGCGGGTCGGCCAGGTAGCCGGCCTTGGCGTGCAGGCGGCGGATCTCGGTCTCCGTGGCGGGGTCGTCCAGGCCGAGGCCGTGGAACAGGGTCGTCGCCTCCCGCCAGGACGGGTCGGGAACCGCCATGCGTCCGTCGCGCCGGAACCCGTTCATGATGGCGGCACAGGCGTCGGGATCGCGGCCGAGCAGCTCGAACAGCAGCCGCTCGAAGTTCGAGCTGACCTGGATGTCCATGCTGGGCGACAGGGTCGGCAGCACCGGGCGCATGCTCATGTCGTTGGCGGCGAGGAAGCGCGGCAGGATGTCGTTGGCGTTGGCGCCGATCGACAGCCGCGCCACAGGCAGGCCCATGCGGCGCGCGCCCCAGGCGGCCAGGACGTTGCCGAAGTTGCCGGTCGGCACCGCGAACGCCACCTCGCGGTCCGGGGCGCCCAGCGCCAGGGCGGCGGCGGCGTAGTACGGGATCTGCGCCGCGATCCTGGCCCAGTTGATGGAGTTCACGGCGCCCAGACGCATGCGGTCGCGGAACGGGGCGTCGGCGAACATTCCCTTCACCAGGTCCTGGCAGTCGTCGAAGGTGCCCTCGACGGCCAGGTTGGTGATGTTGGGCGACAGCACGGTGGTCATCTGCCGCCGCTGCACCTCGCTGGTGCGGCCGTGCGGGTGCAGGATCACCATCTCGACGCGGTCGCGGTCGCGGCAGGCCTCGATCGCCGCCGAGCCGGTGTCGCCGGAGGTGGCGCCGACGATGGTCACCCGTCGGTCCTGGTCGCGCAGCACGTGGTCGAACAGCCGGCCGAGCAGCTGCATCGCCACGTCCTTGAAGGCGAGCGTCGGGCCGTGGAACAGCTCCAGCACGAACAGGTCGTGGTCGAGCTGCACCAGAGGCACCACCGCCGGGTGGCCGAACCCGGCATAGGCGTCCAGGCACAGGCGGCGCAGCGTGTCGTACCCGATCGCGCCGGCGGTGAACGGCGCTATCACCCGGGCCGCCAGCTCCGGGTACGGCAGGCCGCGCAGCGCCCGCCATTCGGCCGGCGAGAACTCCGGCCAGGCTTCCGGCACGTACAGCCCGCCATCCTCGGCGAGGCCCGCGAGCAGGACGCCGGCGAAGTCGTGCGTCGGCGCCCGGCCGCGTGTGGAGATGTAGCGCATGGCCCGGATCATACGGAACCCGCCGCCCGGCGCGAAGGCCCGGTCATCGCTGCGCGGGCGCGGCCGGCGCGCCGGGGGCGGAGGCGGGCGCGGTCCCCGGCCTGGCCGCCCGTCCGCGTGCCGCCTCCGCGAGCGCCTGCGGGTCCAGCGTGAACAGCGAGACCGGGAACTGGATCTGGGCGTGGCCGTGATGGAAGAACGCCGCCCGGTCGAGCTGCGGCACCGGCACGAACAGCGTCCCCTTCGTCGACAGGAACGGCGCGTCCGCCCAGTGCAGCCGCCCGTCGCGGACCAGCTGCGTCAGCACGCGGTCCGGCGACAGGGCCAGGATGCTGTCGTTCTCCAGGTCGTTCAGGTAGAGCGTGCCGTCGGGCGCGATCGCGGTGCCGCCCAGGGCCGGCGTGTCGTACCAGAACGAGATGCCCGCGGAGAGCGTCCTCGCCGGCGTCTGCGGATCGTCCAGGAGTGCCGTGTCGATCCGCGACATCGGCCCGCACAGCGGCTGCACGTAGAGGTGCCGGCCGTCCGGCGACACCTCCAGCTGGTCGGCGTGGATCATCACCGGCTTGTTGTCCGGGCCCTTCAGCACCTCGCCGTCCACGGTGATCGGCCGCTGCGCGGTCAGCGCCGGGTCGTGGTCGAGCACGCGGCGCATCGCGCCGGTGCGCAGGTCGACCACCAGCAGCCCGGGCATCCCGGAATCGGTGACGTAGGCGTGGTTCCCGTTGAAGCGGATGTCGTCGATCATGCTTTTCGGCCGCAGCGCCTCGGCCGGCACGGGAAGGATGCGGGTGACCTGGTTGGTGGCGAGGTCGATCCGGATCAGGCGGGCACCCCCCACGACCGGCGCCTTGCCGGGACCGGGCACGCCGGTGTCGACCGCCCACATCGCGCCGTCGGGGGCGAGGCGGATCGCGTTCAGCCCGACGAAGACCGGGCCGGGATCGCCCGCCTGTGTCGCGGTCGGCTGGGATCCGGTCGATTGGGGCCCGGTCGATTGGGGGCCGGTCGGCTGGGATCCGATCGACTTGGACCCGGTCGATTGCGGCCCGCTCGGCTGGGATCCGGTCGACTGCGGCCTTTGCGGCCTGGAGGCGGGCTGGCTCCCGTCGTTCCAGGCGGCATCGGGGAAGGGAACCAGCCGGTCGTCGGCATCGACCAGCGCCAGCGAGGGTCCGGCGGGGTTGGCGAGGCGCGGCAGCACCACGAACAGGCGGCCGTCCGGGGCGGACACCACGCCGTTCCATACCTGCTGCGTCGAGCTGGCGCGCTGGACCAGGGCTGCGGCCGGCGGCGGCGGCGCAGGCGCGGTTTCGGCCGCCCGGGCGGGAGGCGCGCACGCGACCAGGAGCAGCATGAGACCGGCGGGCCGCCGCCGGGTCGCCTGTCCGTCCGGCCCGTCCGAGCCTGACCGAAAAGTGAGACGACGGACCGGGGTCCGGCACGGCCGCCAGGACGTTGGACGATCCATCAGGCGCAGACCGGGAGCTTCGACATGGCCAAGGTGGTACTTCTGACTGGCGTGATCATGACCTTCGCGTTCGGAACCGTGGCCGCCACCGAATCCGGCCTGTTGATGCCGATGCCGGCGTCGCTGGCGCAGACCGCGCTGGCGCAGAACGGCTAACGTCCTGGCCCCGAATGCACGTGCGGATTTCGGGGACAAGCAGGCCACTCTCTCGCCGGGAAAAACCAGTGTCCGGTTCCGTTCAGCCGGCGGCGTCGCCGAGATAGCGTCGGCGCAGGTGCGCCTGGTAGATCGAGGCGTTCAGGGGGGTTCCGGTCGCATCCGCGAGAAGCTCGGCCGTGGACGTCGCGCTGCCGCGGCGATGCACGTTCTCCGCGAGCCATCCGACCAGCGGCGCGAAGTCCCCCCGTGACAGCCCGTCCTCCAGGTCGGGCAGGGCGTCGCAGGCGCTGCGGAACAGCTGGGCGGCGGTCATGGCGCCAAGGGTGTAGGTCGGGAAGTAGCCCCACAGCCCGGCGGGCCAGTGGATGTCCTGGAGGCAGCCGCGACGGTCGTCCGGCACGTCGATGCCGAGCAGGGCGCGCATCCCGTCGTTGAACGCCCCCGGCAGGTCACGCAGGGACAGGTTTCCCGCGAACAGGGACCGCTCGATCTCGTAGCGGACCAGGACGTGAGCCGGATAGGTGACCTCGTCCGCGTCGACGCGGATCAGTCCGGGTCGCACCCGCCGGTAGTGCGCCCGGAGGTTGGCGACGGCGAAGGCCGGGTGGTCGCCGAACGCGCAGCGCAGCAGGGGGGCCAGGAAGCGCAGGAACGCGTCGCTGCGGCAGGCCTGCATCTCGATCAGCAGGGACTGGCTTTCGTGCAGGGTCATGCCGCGCGCCTGGCCGACCGGCTGCGACAGCCAGTCAGCCGGGCGGTTCTGCTCGTAGAGGGCGTGGCCGGTCTCGTGCAGCACCCCCATCAGGGCGCCGGAGAAGTCGGCCTCGTCGTAGCGGGTGGTGATCCGGACGTCGGCGTTGGCGCCGCCGCAGAACGGGTGGGTGCTGACGTCGAGACGGCCACGGCTGCGGTCGAAGCCGACCGCCTGCATCAGCCGCTCGCCCAGGCGGCGCTGCGCGTCCACCGGGAACGGGCCGGGCATGGGCAGGGAGGTCAGGCCCGCCTGGTGCGCCACCACCTCGGCGAGCAGGGCGGGCAGGCCGTCGCGCAGGCTCGCGAAGACCGGGTCGATGACGGACTGGCGCAGGCCGGGGTCGTACTGGTCGAGCAGGGCGTCGTAGGGCGACAGGCCGAGGGCGTCGCCCTTGGCGGCGCCGATCGCGCGCTGGGTCGCCAGCACCTGCTCCAGGTGCGGCAGCAGCGCGGGAAAGTCGCTGTCGGCGCGCGCCTGCCGCCAGGCCACCTCGCAGGCGGTCGCGGCACGGGAGGCGGCTTCCACCAGGTCTGCGGGAACCGCGGTGGCATGCAGGTGGGCCCGGCGCATCTCGCGCAGGTTGGCCGCCTGCCACGGTCCCAGCGCGCCGGGATCCGCCTCGGCCTCGTGCAGCAGCGCGTCCGTCCCGGCGTCGCACAGCAGCTCGTGCCGGATCACCGACAGGGTGGCGATCTGCTCGCCGCGCTCGGCCGCGGCGCCGGGCGGCATGGTGGTCTCCTTGTCCCAGCCGAGGATGCCCAGCGCGCCGTCGAGTCGGCTGATCCGGGCGAAGCGCCGCTCGAGCGTGTGATAGGCCTGCATGAAGCGTTTCCCGATGCCGAGGCGGTCATAGCAGACCGGGTGTGAACAGAAGATCAAGCCGGGCGGGTGCATCGGCCGTCGGGCGGCGGCATGATCGCGCGCCGATCAGGGCGGAGGGTGCCATGCCGTCACAGGACCGACGCGCCGATCAGGCAGCGGAACAGGCGGCGCGCCTGCACCGGGCCGGCGACCTTGCGGGCGCGGACCGGTTGTATCGCGAGGCCCTGGCGTTGCGGCCGGACCATGCGGACGGGCTGCACGGGCTCGGCGTGCTGGCGCTCGGCCGCGGGCAGAGCGGGCAGGCGATCGCCTTCATCGGCCGTGCGGTGGCGGTGCGGCCGGAGGTGGCGGTGTACTACCTCAACCTCGGGCTGGCGCTGCGCGACCAGGGCCACGCCGAGCAGGCGCGCGCCGCGCTGCAGGTGGCCGTGCTGCGCGATCCGGACGATCCGCGGGCGCATGCGGCACTTGCCGCGGTGCTGGAGGCCCTCCACCGGCCCGTCGAGGCGGAAGCCGCGGCGGCGGCGGCGGTGCGCTGCGACCCGGGGCACGGCACGCCGGCCACGGCCATTCCCGGCGGCAGCGCGGCGCTCGGCCGGCTGCGGATCGCGGCCGGCCGTCTGGAGGAGGCGCTTGCGGCGCTGCACGCCGCGGTTCGGGAAGCGCCGGACGACGCGTCGTCCTGGCACCGGCTGGGCGAGGCCTGCGGACGGCTCGGCCGGACGGACGGGGCAGAGGCCGCCTTCCGCCGCGTGGTGGCGCTGCTGCCGGACGATCCGGCCGCGTCGGCCAACCTCGGCGGCCTCCTGTTCGAGCGCGGCCGGCTCGACGAGGCGGAAGCGCTGCTCCGCCGCGCCGCGTCGTGTGCCGCGCCGACGGCGGAAACCCTGAGCAACCTCGGCCTGGTGCTGATGGCGACCGGTCACCTGCCGGAGGCGGAGCGCGCGCTGGCGCAGGCGTCGGCGCTGCAGCCGGGATCGGACGGGATCGCGGTCAACCGCGGCAGCATCCTGGCGGAGCTGGGACGGCATGCGGAAGCGGAAGGCTGCCTCCTGGCCGTCGAGGCGCGTGCGCCGTCGGGCTCGGTCGACGCGGCGCGCGCGCGCTTCAACCGGGCCACGGTGCTGCTGGCGACGGGACGGCACCGGGACGGCTGGGCGGCGTTCGAGGCGCGACGCAGGCTGGTGCCGCCCGCACCGTCGCCGCTGCCCGACTGGGACGGCCGGGCGCTGCCGGAGGGTGCCGCGGTGCTGCTCCATGCCGAGCAGGGGCTGGGGGACGCGATCCAGTTCCTGCGCTTCGTGCGCCGGGCGGCGGAACGCGCGTCGGTGCGTCTGCTGCTGCCCGAAGCGTTGCAGCCGCTGGTGTCCGGCCTCCTGTCCTCCCGGTGTCGGCTGGCGACGCCGGGATGCGTCGACGAAGGCTGCGTGGCGCAGGCGAGCCTGCTCAGCCTGCCGTTCCTGCTCGGCTGCGCGGCGCCCGTCGCCGACGGGCCGTACCTGAGCGTGCCGGACGATGCCCGACCGGAGGCGGCGTGGCTCGACGCGCGGCCGGCCGGCCCGACGGTGCGCCTGACGGTGGGTTTGAACTGGGCCGGCAGCCCGGGCTACCGGTTCGACCGCCGCCGTTCCCTGCAGCTGCATCGGCTCGGGCATCTTTCGGAGCTGACGGGCATCCGGTTCGTGTCGCTGCAGCAGGGCGAGGCGGCGCGGCAGCCGGCGCCGGAGGGGCTGGCGGTCGAGCGTCCGCCGGGACCGCCGGCCAGCCTCGCCGGCACCGCGGCGCTGATCGCGCGGCTCGACCTGGTGGTCACGGTGGACACCGCGATCGGCCACCTCGCCGGGGCGCTCGGACGCCCGGTCTGGCTGCTGAACCGGTATGGCGGGGACTGGCGCTGGCAGGACGGCAACCTCCTGCCGGACGGTCGCAGCGCCTGGTATCCGACGCTGCGCCAGTTCCGGCAGCGCGAGCCGCTGCCGCCGGACCAGGCGTGGCAGGCGCCGCTGCGGGACCTGGCGCGGGCGCTGGGTGCGGCGGCCGGCGGGGAAGGCGGCGTCAGGTGCCGGTGAGGGAGCGGCGCCGTGTCGTGGCGGCCGGCGCCGGGATCGCCACCGCCTCCTCGGCGCGGGTGAGCACGCCCAGAAGCGCCTCGCGCAGCTCGCCGAGCTTGCGTTCGCTGCTGACCTTCAGCCCGAACAGGTCCTTGACGTAGAACACGTCCACCGCGCGCACGCCGTAGGTGGTGACGTGCGCGGACGCGATCTGCAGGCCCTGCTGGCTGATGGCGGCGGTGACGTCGTGCAGCAGGCCGGGGCGGTCGCGGCCGTTCACCTCGATCACCGTGTGGGCGTTGGAGGCGCGGTTGTCGATCACCACGCGCGGCGGCACGTGGATGGCGCGCATCCGGCGCCCCATCAGGCCGACCGAGGAGCGGGCGATCTCGCCGGACAGGTCGAGCCGGCCGGACAGCGCCTGCTCCACCAGCACCGACAGGCGGGCGATGCGGTGCGGGGCGTCGAAGGTGTCCTCGGCCGCGTCCTGCACCCAGAAGGTGTCGAGCGCCATGCCGTCGGTCATGGTGTGGATGCGCGCGTCGACGATGGAGGCGCCGGCCACCGCGAGCGCGCCGGCGATGCGGGAGAACAGGCCGGAATGGTCGCTGGTGTAGACCGTGACCTC
>CALMVN010000255.1 GCA_937873225.1 uncultured Acetobacteraceae bacterium | reverse complement strand
CCCGCCATCACGATGAACTAAGATTTCGCCTGGATCACTCAATGGGGGCTGGTCACCCAGGCCGTCCGCTTGTTGCCATCGGAGAAGCCTTGGTTGCGAGCAATGCCATAGGCATAAGTGGAAAACAGCGTGGAAGAGTGGACGCTGACAGTGGGTCCCGATCTCACGCTGTTTGACAGATTGCGCGCGACCAACACGTCAGACTAGCAAATCGCACTTGCAACGCGGGGCCATCCACAGAGGATTATCACATGCTGATCCAGCGGAACCTATGGGCGGCGCCTGCAACGACTGCCCTAATGCCGTTAGCTGGCCTTGCCCGAAGGGCTCACGTACGGATCAGCTACAGTGAATAGAGGGCCGACGCCGTCGTTTCGGACCCGTCACGCCCATGTTGAGCCTGCCTGGCTTCCAGGTCACACTCTCTTTGTGTGATGACCGGGCTGCCCTGGTCGGCCTGGCAAGATAGGCGCCACATGAGATTGAGGCTGCGCAGCTCATTGTCTGACCCTCATCCACTTCTCTTCCTTGATCTCAAGGCATCATCACTTGCTCCCGGTAGCCACCCCAATCGAGATCGGTTGGGTTGCCGAAGCGAGTGAGGGCGAGGATCATCTCATTCACCCTCAGGAAGACTGGGCCGATTGGTCGGAGGAGTCCAAGGGCATCTACGGCCTCGCCCGCCAAGCTCCGCTGACACAAGGAAAACCTGCCGCGGATGTTGCCAACCGCCTCCTGGCTGCCGCTCAACTTCTGATGGCGGAGGCAACTCAGGCCGCCGGTTATGACAAGCCGCATCATCGTGTGCTGGCCGACGCCAGGACGCTCTGGATGGTGTGGCGACACCTGAGCCGCTGACGACATGTCGTAAGATCGATATCGATGCCGCAGAGCTTCTTCTCGCGGCGACATCGGCAACAGCACTTGGTCGCCTTTAGCGGGGGGTTAACGTAGGCGGGACATGAAGTCTGCATGACGCTCGTCGCCGTTGCATCCCCACGCACCTGCCTACGCCAGCCGATCCCTGAGATCGAAACCGCGGCAGAACGGCTCGAGCATGCCGCTGCTGCCCATCTGCGCGGGAACAAGAGCGTCGCCGAGGAGTTGCTACGGCTCACCGATGACAAGATCGTTTGGACATGGCTGAACGAGGTTTGGGGCAAGGCCTCTCGTTACAACACGCCGGTCCGACTTCTCGACAGGACGCCGTTGCCTCCGGAGGCTCGATGCAAACCGCGAGACGCAACCCCTGCCACCAAGCGGCTGATCCACCAGCGCGACGGCTACTACTGCCGCTTCTGCAAGATCCCGGTCATCCGCGGCGAGGTGCGGCGCTATTTCCAGTTGCATTATCCGGACGCGGTCTGCTGGGGGTCGACCAACACCAAGCAGCACGCCACCTTCCAATGCCTGTGGGCGCAGTACGACCACATCCTACCGCACGCCATGGGTGGGACCAGCAGCATCGAGAACGTCTACCTCACCTGCGCCGCCTGCAATTATGGCCGCGGCAACTATCTGCTCGAGGAGTTCGACCTCGTCCACCCGAGCGAACATTCCCCGCGGATCGGGCGATGGGATGGGCTGGAACACGTGTTCCAGGCGGCACCGTGACGCTACACCGCCACGACCGCAGCGACCACGACAAGCCCTTGTTTCCGAACAAGGCTCCGGGGATGATGCTGGACGGGCCCAACCAGCTCTGGATGGCAGACATGACCTACGTCGCGGTCATACGTGGGTTCGTTTAGGTCGCCGTGATCCTGGACGCTTGGTCCAGGCGTGTCGTCGGCTACGCCATCAGCCAGTCCATCGATGCCCGGCTTGCAGTCGCAGCGCTGAACGCCGCCATCCAGGCCAGGAGCCCGGCCAAGGGCTGTGTACATCACAGCGACCGCGGTTCGCAAGGTGGATTCAAGTTGTCGTCGCAACACCTGGAGTAGGGGCGGTGTGATGGCGGGTCGGCGACGGTCGGATCGAGCACTGCGGGCCAAGCTAAATTCACCTGGGCGGCCGGGGGTAGCGCGGCGGGAGGATCGGCGGCGGTTCTGGGCGCTGATCGCCGACGGCTTGTCGAGTGAGGACGCGGCGATGGTGGTGGGGATATCGCAGCCAGTCGGATCGCGGTGGTTCCGGGCGGCAGGCGGGCTGGCGCCGTCGCACCTGTCGCGCTCGTCGAGGCCGCTCTCAGGGCGCTACTTGTTGTTTGCCGGGCGGGAGGAGATCGCGCTGTTGCGGGCGCAGGGCTTGGGCGTGCGCGAGGTCGCTTGCCGTCTGGGTCGGTCGCCGTCCACGGTATCGCGGGAGCTGCGGCGGAACGCGGCGACGCGGAGCGGCAACCTGGACTACCGGGCGACCACCACGCAGTGGCATGCGGAGCGGGCGGGACGTCGCCCGAAAGCGGCGAAGCTGGCCACCAATTCGGCGCTGCGGGCATACGTGCAGGAGCGGTTCGCCGGCGCCGTGGCCGCTCCGGGCGGGGCCGCGGTGCCCGGCCCGACAGTGGTGCCGTGGAGAGGCCGGCGGCACGGGCGACGGCAAAGCCGGCGATGGGCTATGGCATGGAGCCCGCAGCAGATTGCCAAACGTCTGCGGCTGGACTTCCCGGGCGACAGCACGATGCGCATCAGCCACGAGGCCATCTACCAGGCGCTTTACGTCCAGAGGCGTGGTGCGTTGAAGCGCGAGCTGACGGCGTGCCTGCGCACGGGCCGGGCATTATGCCTGCGGCGACCAAGCGACGCGAGTGCCGCAGGCGCGCACGCGAGGGCGAGGCAAGGGCTTCATCACGCCCGAGGTCCTGATCAGCGAGCGTCCGGCAGAAGTGGAGGGCCGCGCCGCGCCGGGCCATTGGGAAGGAGACCTGATCCTGGGCCTGAACCGTTCGGCCATCGGCACCCTGGTGGAGCGCACGACGCGGTTCACGATGCTGCTGCACCTGCCGCCGATGCCGGGCCACGGCGACGGGCCGCGCGAGAAGAACGGCCCTGCGCTGGCCGGGCACGGCGCCGAGGCGGTGCGTGACGCGATCGCGCGCGAGATCACGACCTTGCCGAAGCAGCTGCGCCGATCGCTGACGTGGGATCAGGGATCGGAGATGGCGCAGCACGCCCGGCTGCGGATCGACACGGGCATGGCGGTCTACTTCTGTGACTCGCAGAGCCCGTGGCAGCGGGGCACCAACGAGAACACCAACGGGCTGCTGCGGCAGTGTTTTCCGAAAGGCACGCACCTGAGCGCTCACGGCCCGGATGACTCGGCGGCAGTGGCGACCGCGCTCAACGGCAGGCCACGCAAGACGCTTGGCTGGAGAATGCCCGCCGAGGCTCTCGACGCCGTGCTGCGGTCAGGTCAGGCTGCCGTTGCGACGATTGGTTGAAACCGGGCCGTACGCGAGTGCCGCCTACCGCAAGGTCCTGGCCGACCATCAGTTTGAAGGCTCCATGAGCCGGCGCGCAAACCCCAATGATGATGCCAAGGCGGAAGTCTTCATGAAGACGCTGAAGGTCGAGGCGGTCTACTCGATGGCCTACGAGACGTTCGGCAATGTCGTGGCCGATCTGCCCCGCTTCATCGATCAGGTCTACAACGCCCGTCGGCTGCACTCAGCCCTGCTGCCTTCGAGTATCAACACGCCTGCCAGCAGGTCAAAACCGCCGCCTGAAGTCGTCCACCCACAGGGGCGCACTCCAATCCGAGCACCATGTTTGACGTGTCAAACATGCTTGGCTGAGGGTGAGCAGACCGAGCGCTAAACCGACTGTTGCTGACAGCCGAGCGTTTCACCTAGTGCGAAGTATGCTGTTCATGTAGCCGGGGCTAATCTACAGCTAGCGGAACGAGTCTTGGAGGCTTCGGATGGCACGTGAAGCAAAGAAGGCGGGGACACCCGCACCGTTAGCGCAGGGAGCAGGCGCGGCGCCTACGCCTGTGACGGGCGAGCAGGTCGATGTTCCTGGCGACGCGCGTGTCCGCGCCAAGTTACTGACGATCTCATCTTCCAAAGGCGGCTCAACCAAAACAACAACTGCACGGAATTTGGCCGTTGCTGCGGCGCATCAGGGTCTACGCGTATGCACGGTGAATCTAGATGCGCAGCCCACGCTTACCGCATGGGCCCGGGCCCGCAAAAAGGTTCCCGGTGCGCCTATAATCGAACATCGGGCGATTGTAGCAAATGGATCAATTCCGGAAGTAAAAGCCCTAGTAGAGGGGGGTGGTTTTGACCTCGTCGTCGTCGATACTCCCCCTGGGGTGGAAAGCCATCCGGTCGAGTTGCGCATGCTCATCCGCGATTCGGACTTGGTTGTTTTGACTACGCAGCAGGCAAGTGCCGATCTAGACTCCGTAGTGGAATGGGCGAAAACCGTGCGTCGCGAAGGGACGCCATTTACTTTCTTACTCGGACGGACGGCGCGTCAGCAACGGAACTTTGACGACGCTAAAAGCCGACTGAACGACGTCGGAGATCTCTGTCCGTTCGATGTGCGTAGCGCCGCATCCGTAGATGATACCGATAAGCTCGGGATCGGAAATATGGAGATTAAGGGCGACCGCTGCGGCGTCGATTTCGTCGGCGCGTGGGGATATGTCAGCAAGAGGCTGGGGCTAACGTCGCGGGAGATCAAGTAATGGCTGGCTTCACGTTGAGCGCCCGGACCGTAAGAAACGCGGTCGTAATGTCAGACCAGAGCCAAACCACTCCGCGTGAGCGCAGGAACAGCGTCGACAACGCGGTATTGCCGCTAGAAGGCGATGAACTTATCGCAGAAATTGGAAAGCTGTGGGACGAGGCACAGGCAAAATTTCTGGCAATCGGGCGATACCTTGCACGTGCCTTCGAATTGTACGAAGGGACCTTTGAAGAGACGGTCTTGAGCAAGCTGCCCTTTGGTCGAATTGTCGCGTATCAACTTCGCGTGGTAGCTGAGGCTGTAGATAGTCAAAAGCTCCCGGAAAGTAGGCTTCCGCGCTCCTATGCTACCGCATACAAGCTGATCTCGCTGCCGGCAACCGAGTTCGAGGAGGCCAAGAGGCGTGGTTTCCTCCGAGCCGACGTCACGCGCCCCGAGGTTGAGGCTCTGAAGAGGCAGTTACGGGACGAGCGCTTCCGCACCTTGGACCGCGAGGAGTCGCTCCGGCGGGAGCGAGCGCAGCTTCGGTCTGAGGTCGAGCGTGCTGAGGAGCGTGTCAGGGCGGCTCGAATGCGTCTAGTGGAGATCTCCAACGAAATTGGAGAGGATGAGGATGAAGGAGAGCCAGTTGGAGAAAGACGTGTTACCCACGAGCGGCGGTAGCGATCCAAAGCAGGAACAGGAGAGCAACACGCGCCGGTTCCGGCGGCCCAAGCATACGAGGACTCTGGTGATCATGAACCCCTGCCGTGGCGGCAGCCGGTCGGGGACTCCAGTGATCGCAGTCCTAGCTTCTAGCGGATGAGGATCTGTTTCGGGGCGACCGGAGGGCGGGAAGGGTAAAGGGTCAGGCCCCGCTCGCCGACGTCGACCTTTGCCTCGCGGTAGACGGCGAGTGCGAGTTGAAGGTTTGGCTGGAACTTGTACTTAAACTGAGCTAGTTTTCCGAAGCCGGCGCCGAACTGGGCCTTCAAGGCAGACCAAGTAATAGGGGTTGGCGCCTTAAGCACGTGCAGGCGGTAAGACAGCCAGCAGTAGATATCCAAGGCCATAGAGTTGTTGCTGATCGCTCGGATCGCGGCTTCTTCGATTGGGACAGGGTGCCTCTTGAGCTGCTCGAAAAAGCTTTCCGATAGCCTCACAGTCTCAAGGAAGAGACTGCCTTGGTCCGGGTCTTCGGCGTCTAGAAACATCGCGGTGTCGACGATGTTCTGGTTCACTAGGCCGCCAGGGCTGCCTCCGGCCGCGGGCATATGAAAAGATAGGCGACACCGGGAGATGCGTTCGGCCTGCTCCCTCACGTCTCTGATGCTTTTTCCTCCAGGAGCAATCCCCAGCCGAGCGAACCAACCGCGAAGGCTCTTCCCCAGCTCAATCTCGCGGTTGCCGCTCTTCAAAGCCTCTGTTTGCAGGTAGAGCATGATTAGCCTTGCCCTAGAGCCATAGGGCACACCCACCGACAGGGGGGGGAGTCCTTCGACGGGGTTGGGCTTACGACCTGGCTCTACAAGAAGCGTGGCCCGTTCGGTCCGAATTTCCCAGATCTGGTCGTCGGCAAGTCTCTTGTGAGGAAGCGCTGCCTGAGTCCATCCAGAGAATAGGTAACCGACGGAGGTGTCTTCGTCGGTGAGGTAGGCAGCAGCGGCTTCAACGGGAGCACGGTCGAGGTAAAGTTCCAGGGCAACCTGCTTTCCACGAGCTTCCAAGATGTCGTGCACCGTCCCCATGGCCTACTCCGTCGTCAATGCCATCACTCCACCACGAGCCATGAGACATTGCCATCCTCTACCCACAATGTCGCCGAGGACTTTGGTGATCAAGCTATTAGAAAGCTATTTGAGTCTAAGTATTAGTCTGTTCCCCAGAGTCCTCGGGACAACTTTAGTGCCAGGCTTGCAATCAACAACTTAGCCTTCCGACTGATCACCAGAGTCCGCACCTCAATCCCCATAGTCCCCACGACCCTGTTGAGGGAACGGACTGGCTGTCCTCCCGCATCGCCGAACCCGAGAGAGGCTTCGATCACCAGAGTCCTCATCACTGGCTGACGAGTCGCAGAGCCGCGCGCAAACTACAAAACCCCCTGCAACGGGTGGCTGTCGAACGGGTCGCCCATCTCCAGATACTCGTCGAGCACGGCGTAGCTCTTGTGCCGGCCGTGCTGCTTGAGC
>CALMVN010000254.1 GCA_937873225.1 uncultured Acetobacteraceae bacterium | reverse complement strand
TCCGGGTAGCGCTCCCGGATCAGGGCGAGCGCATACTCCTGGATCCCGGCGGCGAGCTTGTTGTTCGGCGGTCGGCCGCGCGCCCGGTGCGCCAGCGCCGCGCCGTCACCTGCCTCAAGCCGGTCGAGCAGGCGCCGGACCTGCCGGCTGCTGATCGAGAGCACAGCTGCGGCCGAGGCCGCCGACCGCTTGCCGGCCCGGACCTTGGACAGCACGCCAATCCGTTGTATGTCGCGCTCGCTCATCACCACGCAGCCCACGATGCGCCTCCAGACCGTTCCACACGGCCGGGGAGGCTGATATTTCTGGTTTGCTCAGGGCGGACATTCTAGCTTTGCGCCTACATCCAATCACCGTATAATGAATATTATGCCAACTCGTGAGGTCAGGTGGCGGGGCGTGGCGGTGACGCCAGGTGCGTTGCCAGCACCGTGTCGGTCTGGCGGTCGATCTCCAGAAGACGGACCTCGTAGCCCCACAGGTCCGCCAGATGGCGCAGCGAGGCCCGGGCGTCCTTCTCGTCCAGCAGATGGCCCGGGCTGGTGCGGTGCTGCAGCCTGAGGCAGCGGTCGCCGGACAGGTCGACGTCGACGATCTCGATGTCGACGTAGAAGTTGCCCGGGTCATAGGACCGGGCCACGCTGCGGCGGATGTCGCGGTAGCCCTGGGCGTCGTGGATGGCGTCGACCAGGAGGTACGGCTTCTCGGTGTCGTCGCGCAGGCGGAACAGCTTGAACTGGCGCATGACGGCCGGCGACAGGAACTGCTGGATGAAGCTCTCGTCGCGGTACTCGGCCCAGGCGTGGTGCAGCGTGCCGATGGCGTTGCCGTTGCCGGCGATGTCCGGGAACCAGGCGCGGTCCTCCTCGGTCGGCGCGTCGCAGACCCGGGCGATGTCGGTCATCATCGCGTAGCCGAGCGCGTACGGGTTGAAATTCGGGCCGCCGCCGCTGTCGAAGCCCGGCTGGGTGATCACGTTGGTGGTCGAATGGATGGTCTCCAGGAAGGCGGCGTCGTCGATCTGCCCGCGCGCGTGCAGCCGCGACATGATCTCGTAGTGCACCCAGGTCGCGCAGCCCTCGTTCATCATCTTGGCCTGCGGCTGCGGATAGAAGTACTGGGCGATCAGCCGGACGATGCGGATCACCTCGCGTTCCCACGGCGCCAGCAGCGGCGCGTTCTTCTCCAGGAAGTAGAGCACGTTCTCTTCCGGCAGGCCGAGCCGGCGGCGACGCTCGGCGGCCGTATCGGGACCCTTCTCCACCCTGGTTCCGGGAACGGTGCGCCACAGGTCGTTGAATACGCTGTCCTCGTGTTCCCGCCGGTCGCGCTCCCGTTGCTGCTCGGCCTTGAGGTCAATTACCCGCGCGCCGCTGTGGCGATGCACGCCCTGGTTCTGCAGCGCGTGCGCCGCGTCCAGAATGCGCTCGACCGCCTGCACGCCGTGCCGGTCCTCGCACTGCGCAATGTAGCCGCGGGCGAACTCGAGGTAGTCGAGGATGCCGGACGGCGCGGTCCATTCGCGGAACAACCGGTTGTTCTTGAAGAAATGGTTGTGGCCGAAGGCGGCATGCGCGATCACCAGCGCCTGCATGGTGGCGCTGTTCTCCTCCATCAGGTAGCTGATGCAGGGGTCGGAGTTGATCACCACCTCGTAGGCAAGACCCATCAGGCCACGGCGGTACGCGTTCTCGTGCCCGACGAAGCGCTTGCCGAACGACCAGTGCTTGTAGATCAGCGGCATGCCGTGGGAGGTGTACACGTCGAGCATCTGCTCCGACGTGATGACCTCGATCCGGTTCGGGTAGACGTCGAGCTTGAGCTCGTCGAGCGCGATGCGCTCGATCGCGTCGTAGGAGCGGCGCAGGATGTCGAAGTTCCATTCCGAACCGCTGTAGAGCAGGCCGGCCGGTGGGGCTGCGGCCGCGCCGATGGCGTCGAGCGGGCTCATGGGCTCCCTTCCCTCATGCGGCTTCGGGCTTCCTGGCGAACAGGTCGCGGAACACCGGGAAGATGTCGCGCTTGTCGCCGACCTGACGCATCACCAGACGGTCGTTGTCCTCGGCCACGCCGCGATAGCCTCGCCACAGGTCGGTCTCGCCGCGTATCACGGCGCCGGAGCCGACGATCTCGATATAGGCATAGTACTGCACCAGCGGCAGGATCTGCTCCTTGAGCAGCGCGCAGGATTTCGGCGTGTCGCTGCCGGAGTTGTCGCCATCCGAAGCCTGCGCCACGTAGATGTTCCAGCTGTCGGCCGCATAGCGCTCGGACTGCACCCGGATCAGCTCGACAAGCGCGGACGAGACGATGGTGCCGCCGGTGCGCGGGTCGTGGAAGAAGGTGTCCTCGTCGACCTCCTCTGCGACCTCGGAATGGCGGATGAACACCAGGTCGACGCGCTTGTAGCGGCGCTCCAGGAACACGTGCAGCAGCAGGAAGAACCGCTTGGCGAGGTCCTTCATGCGCTCGGTCATGGAGCCGGACACGTCCATCAGGCAGAACATGACGGCGCGCGTGGTGGGCTTGGGCGTGACCGTGTACCGGCGGTAGCGCATGTCCACCGGGTCGATCCACGGCACCCGGTTCATCCGGCGCAGCGCGATGTGCAGCTCCGAGCGCAGCGCGTCCAGCGCGTCCGGATCGCCGCCATCCTGCTCCAGGGCAGCGATGCGCAGCTCCAGCTCGGCGACCAGGTCGGGCTTGGGGCGACGCAGCCCGATCCGGCGCGCCATCGAGTGCCGCATCGTGCGGCCGAGGTCGAGCTGGGACGGCGAGCCGTCGCTGCTGAGGCCGGCGCGGTTGATGGTCGTGGTGTCGGTGCTGGCGATCTGGCGCTTCACCAGGTCGGGCAGCGCCAGGTCGTCGAAGAAAGCGTCGAGGAACTCGTCGCGGCTCAGTACGAAGCGGAAGCTGTCCTCGCCGCCGCCGTCCTCGCCGGCCTCCCCTGCCCCGCCGCCTTTTCCCCTGCCCGATGGCGGCCGCTGCAGGCGGTCGCCGGGCGAGAACACCTTGTTGCCGGACAGCACGACGTCGCGCACGCCGGACGAGAACACGCGGTGCAGGCTCGGCTCGTGCAGCGCGTCGGACGGGATCGAGATGGCGCGTTCCTGCCCGACCTCGCGCAGCTTGCCGGACGCCACCGCGTCCCGCGCCGCACGCTGCACCGCCTCGCGCGCCCGGACCAGGACGCGCCTGCGGTTTTCCAGGTTCTTGCCGTGCGGGTTGGGCCGGCGGTCGATGATGTCCACGCGTCAGGTCATCCGCTCGTCAGGCCGACTGCTTGACGCGCATGTACCACTCGACCAGGCGGCGCACCTGCCGCTCGGTGTAGCCGCGCGCGACCATGCGCTCGACGAACTGGCCATGCTTGGTCTCGGTGTCGCCGTCCTTCTTGGAGCCGAAGCTGATCACCGGCAGCAGGTCCTCCACCTGGGAGAACATCCGCTTCTCGATCACGTCGCGGATTTTCTCGTAGGAGTTCCAGGACGGGTTGCGGCCGGCGTTGTTGGCGCGCGAGCGCAGCGAGAACTTCACCACCTCGTTGCGGAAATCCTTGGGGTTGGCGATGCCGGCGGGCTTCTCGATCTTGGTCAGCTCGGCGTTCAGCAGGTCGCGGCTCATCATCTGGCCGGTGTCGGGATCCTTGAAGTCCTGGTCCTCGATCCAGGCGTCCGCGTAGTCGAGGTAGCGGTCGAACAGGTTCTGGCCGTAGTCGTGGTAGCTTTCCAGGTAGGCCTTCTGGATCTCGTTGCCGACGAACTCGGCATACCGGCTGGCAAGCTCCGACTTCAGCACCGCGAGGTAGCCGGCCTCGACCTCCGGCGGGAACTGCTCGCGTCGCACCGCCTGCTCCAGCACGTACATCAGGTGCACCGGGTCGGCGGCGATCTCGTGGGCGTCGGGGTTGAAGGTGGCCGACAGCACCTTGAAGGCGAACCGGGTCGACACGCCGTCCATGCCCTCGTCGACGCCGGCGGCGTCGCGATATTCCTGCATGGTCTTGGCCTTGGGGTCGGTCTCGCGGATGTTCTCGCCGTCGTACACGCGCATCTTGGCGAACTGCGACGAGTTGGGATGCGGCTTCAGGCGCGACAGCACGGCAAAGCGGGCGAGCATCTGGAAGGTGTTGGGCGCGCACGGCGCGTCGCCGAGTGCCGAGGAGCGGATCAGCTTCTCGTAGATGCGCGTTTCCTCGGTGGCGCGCAGGCAGTACGGCACCTTGATCACGCAGACGCGGTCGAGGAACGCCTCGTTGGTGCGGTTGTTGCGGAAGCTCTGCCATTCCGCCTCGTTGGAATGGGCCAGGATCATGCCGGTGAACGGGATCGAGCCGATGTTCTCGGTGCCGACGTAGTTGCCCTCCTGCGTCGCAGTGAGCAGCGGGTGGAGCATCTTGATCGGCGCCTTGAACATCTCGACGAACTCGAGCAGCCCCTGGTTGGCGCGGTTGAGGCCGCCGGAAAAGCCGTAGGCGTCGGGGTCGTTCTGGCTGTGCGTCTCGAGCTGTCGGATGTCGACCTTGCCGACCAGGGCGGAGACGTCCTGGTTGTTGTCGTCGCCGGGCTCGGTCTTGGCGATCGCGATCTGGCGCAACTTGGAGGGGTGCAGCTTGACCACGCGGAAGCGCGACAGGTCGCCGTCGAACTCCTCAAGCCGCTTCAGCGCCCAGGGGCTGGCGATGCCGGTCAGCACGCGGCGCGGGATGTTGTAGCGGGCAAGCAGGCTCGGGCCCATGCGCTCGACGTCGAACAGGCCCAGCGGGGACTCGAACACCGGGCTCAGCTGCTTGCCGGCCTTGAGCACGTAGATCGGCTCGCGCTCCATCAGGGTCTTGAGCCGCTCGCCGAGCGACGACTTGCCGCCGCCGACCGGCCCGAGCAGGTAGAGGATCTGCTTGCGCTCCTCCAACCCTTGTGCGGCGTGGCGGAAGAAGCCGACGATCCGCTCGATCGTTTCCTCCATGCCGTGGAAGTCGGAGAAGGCGGGATAGGTGCGGATGGTGCGGTTCATGAACACGCGGGCGAGGCGCGTGTCCTTGGAGGTGTCGATCGGCACCGGCTCGCCGATCGCCCTGAGCATGCGTTCGGACGCGCTGGCGTAGCAGGACGGGTCTGCGGCGCACAGGTCGAGGTACTCGGCGAGGCTCATCTCGGTTTCGCGCCGCTCGTCGCGCATGGCGGTCGCAAGCGTGAAAACGTCGTCGAGTGGCGCCATGCAGAGCTCTCCCCCAAACGATGGGCGCCCGCCCGACCGGGAAGATGGCACGCCCGGACCGGATTCATCCCGTCCTGTGTCGTGATCTCCTGTCAGGTCCTCCCGAAGCGGAGGCCGCGGCGGATAAGAGTCCGGAATGCCGGAACCTTCCGTCCATGGTCGAGGCAACATCACCGATCCTGCGCAACGGAACCTTCGAACCGCCGCTTCGGGAAGGCTATCGCTGCCCCAGCGCACGATTCAACTAAATTGCAGGCTGCGTCATCCGGATCGACCGGTGATTGCAGGCGCGACACAGGGTGGCACCCGACGACCTAGAGCGACAGGATCATCCCGTCATGCGCGGCCTCGATGCCCGGCGGCAGGTTGGCGTGCAGCCAGGCCCAGTCCATGTCGGTGCCCATGTGGGTCAGGATGGTGCGGCCGACGCCGAGCTGCCTGGCCCAGCGTTCCACCAGCGCGAGATCGGCATGGGCCGGGTGCGGCGCGCGCTGGAAACAGTCGACCAGCCAGGTTCGGGTGCCGGCCAACGCCGACAGGGCCATGTCGTCGAGCCGTACCACGTCGGTCGAGTAGCTGAAGTCGCCCACGCGGAAGCCAAGCGTGGTGCCGCTGCCGTGCACCTGCTCGAACAGCAGGAAAGAGCTGCCGGCGATCTCGACGGTCGTGCCCGCGCGTATCGGGCGGGACAGCATGACCGGCCGGTAGAAGCCGGGAGGCGACCAGGGCCGGAAGGCGTAGCGGAAGCGGGACTCGACTTCCGCCAGCACCGGCTCCGTGCCGAACGCCTCGATCGGGCGGTCGAGGATGCGGTTCAGGCTGCGCACCTCGTCCAGCCCGGCGACGTGGTCGGCATGGGCGTGTGTATAGAAGAGGGCGTCGATCCGCCCGATGCCGGTCGACAGCAGCTGGATCCGGAGGTCGGGCGAGGTGTCCACGAGCACGCGGCCACCGTTCGCGCTCTCGACCACGATCGACGAGCGGCTGCGCCGGTTGCGCGGCTCCCCGGGATCGCACACGCCCCAGTCGCCGCGCCCGTCCGGACCGCCCAGCATCGGCACGCCGGCGGAGCCGCCGCACCCGAGGATGATGACGCGCACCGGCGCTACGCCGCCTTGCTGAACAGACGGCGGAAGTTCCTGGTGGTGAGGGTGCCGAGCGCCTCCTCCTCGATCCCGCGGAGGCCGGCGAGCACGGAGGCGGTGTGGGCGACGAAGGACGGCTCGTTGCGCTTGCCGCGCCTGGGTGCGGGCGCGAGGTAGGGCGCATCCGTTTCCACCAGCAGGCGGTCGGCCGGGACCTGCCCGGCGATCCGCCTCAGCTCCTCCGACTTCGGGAAGGTCAGGATGCCGGAGAAGCCGACGTAGCCGCCGAGCGACAGGGCCGTCCGGGCCAGCGCCTCGCCGGAGCTGAAGCAGTGCAGGACGAAGCGGAACGGTCCACCTGTCTCGTGCTCCTCGGCCAGGATCGCGGCGATGTCGTCGTCGGCGTTGCGGGCGTGGATGACCAGCGGCAGGTCCGCCTTCCTGGCGGCACGGAGGTGGGCGCGGAAGCTGTCCTGCTGCAGCGGCCGCACCGCCGGCTCGCCGTGGAAGTAGTCCAGGCCGGACTCGCCGATGCCCACGATCTCGGGGGCGGAGGCCATGGCTGCCAGCTGGTCCGGGTCCGGCACCGTTTCATCGGCGACGTGATCCGGATGCGTGCCGATCGTGCACCAGATCGCGAGGTCCGGCCGGGCGTGGCGGGTCAGGCGGCGGTTGATCGAGGCGGCCGACAGGCGGGTGCCGATGGTCACCATTCCGCACAGGCCGGCCGCCTGCGCCCGGTCGAGCAGCGCCTCGACCTCGTCGTCGGGAAAGTGGTCGAGGTGGCAGTGGCTGTCGATCAGCATGCGTCAGCCCGTACCCGCGGCGGCGGCCTCGACATGCCTGGGAAAGATGCCGTGCGGTGCCGGCAGCGCCAGGCCTGCCTCCAGCACAACGGCGAGCGCGGCGAAGGTGCGGTCCGCGGCCGGGACGCCGAGCTGGTCCAGCAGGCGGCCCATGCTGTCCGGCATGAACGGCTGCAGCACAGTGGCCACCTGCCGCAGCACGTCGGCCAGCACGCGCAGCACCGTTGCCATGCGTTCCGGATCGGTCTTCCTCAACGCCCACGGCGCCTGGTGGTCGATGTAGGCGTTGCCCGCCCGCACCACCTTCCAGACTTCCTCCAAAGCCTCATGCAGAGCCTGCCTGTCGATCAGACCGCGCAAGGTGTCGACCAGTGCATCTGCCTGGGCCAGCAGCGCCCGGTCCTCCGTGGTGACTTCCCCGCGGGACGGCAGGCGGCCGCCGCAGTTGCGCGCGATCTGCGGCAGCGTCCGCTGCGCCAGGTTGCCGAGGCCGTTCGCCAGCTCGGCATTCAGGCGCGAGATCAGCGCCCGCCGGCTGAAGTCGCCGTCGCCGCCGAACGGCACCTCGCGCAGCAGGAAGTAGCGCACGGCGTCGACGCCGAACTCGGCGGCCAGGGCGCGCGGCTCGACCACGTTGCCGATCGACTTGCTCATCTTCTCGCCGTCCGCGGTCCACCAGCCGTTGGCGAACACGCGGCACGGCAGCTCGATGTCGGCGGCCATGAGGAAGGCCGGCCAGAACACGGCGTGGAAGCGGATGATCTCCTTGCCGACCAGGTGCAGGTCGGCCGGCCAGAACCGCCACAGCGGGCCGTCCTGGTCGGGATAGCCGAGGGCGGTGATGTAGTTCACCAGCGCGTCCCACCACACGTAGATCACGTGATCCGGGTCGTCAGGCACCGGGACGCCCCAGCGGAAGCTGGTGCGGCTGATCGACAGGTCCTTCAGCCCCTGCCGGACGAAGCTCAGCACCTCGTTGCGCCGGCCGGGCGGCCCGATGAAGTCGGGGTTGGCGTCGTAGAAGGCGAGCAGCCGGTCCTGCCAGGCGGACAGGCGGAAGAAGTAGGACGGCTCCGTGACCCACTCGACCGGGGCGCCGCTCGGCGCCACGCGGGTGCCGTCGGGGCGGAGCACCAGCTCGTCCTCGCCGTAGAAGCTCTCGTCGCGGGTCGCGTACCAGCCCTCGTAGGCGCCGAGATAGATGTGGCCGTCCTCCCGCAGGCGGCGCCACAGCGCGGCGCAGGCTCGGAAGTGTCGCGGCTCGGTCGTGCGGATGAAGTCGTCGAACGACACGTTCATGGCGCGCGCCATGTCGCGGAAGTCGGCGGACACGCGGTCGACGAAGTCCTGCGGGTCGACGCCCGCGGCCAGCGCGGCCTGCTCGACCTTCTGGCCGTGCTCGTCGGTGCCGGTCAGGAAGAACACGTCGTGGCCGTCGAGCCGGTGCCAGCGGGCGATCACGTCGGCGGCGACCGACGTGTAGGCGTGGCCGACATGCGGCGCGCCGTTCACGTAATAGATGGGGGTGGTGATGGTGTAGCGCTGTGTCATCGCTCGCTCAGCAGGTCCAGGCTCGACAGCAGCGCCTGCCTCTTGTCCAGGTTGAACCGTTCCGTCTCGGTCCGGATGCGACGGAGATCCTGCCATGCGGCAAGCCAGTCGGTTCCGGAGCCGGATCCGCCGTGGCGGGCGGTGTTCCGTATCCGCTCCGATATGGCATTGCCGAGCAGCCCGAGAAAGGTCGCAAGGCCCTGCTCCTTGCGCAGGACGCGATCCGCCAGGTCGTAGCCGGCAACACCGGAGGCACCGGCATCCAGCAGATCGCGTACCAGCTCAGCCATGGCGATGCCGTCCTCGCCGGCAAGCTCGACGACTCGCCCCGGTGCGCCGCGGGCGAGCCCGGCCAGCAGGCCGCGGTTCGCCTCGTCCTCTTCCGGCAGCAGGCGTTCCAGCGCCAGCCTCATCTGCGGCGGGTCGAGCGGAGCCAGGCGCAGCAGGCGGCATCGGCTGCGTATGGTGGGAAGCAGGCGGCCCGGGCTGCTGCTGACCAGGATCAGCACCGCACGCGGCGGCGGCTCTTCCAGGATCTTGAGCAGCGCGTTGGCGGCGTGCCGGTTCAGGAGGTCGGCATCGTCCAGGATCACCACCCGCCAGCCGCCTTCCGCGGCCGTGCGGCGAAGGAAGTCGCCGATCGGCCGCACGTCGTCGGCGACGATCTCCGTCCGGTGCCGTTGGCGCTTCTCGTCGAAGGAGCGGCCGATCGCCAGCAGATCGGCATGGGTGCCGGCAGCCACGCGCCGGAACACCGGATCGCTCTCGGCGATTGCAAGCCGGGTTCCCGGGCAACCGGCGAGCAGCCAGCGGGCGAAGCGGAACGCCAGGGTCGCCTTGCCGATCCCCTTCGGGCCGGCGATCAGCCAGGCGTGGTGCAGCCGTCCGGCCGCGGCTTCGGCAACCAGCGTCGCCTCGGCCGCTTCGTGCCCCGCCAGCCACCCCTGCCCGCCCGGCGTAGCGGCGATCATGGAAGGAGGCGCTCTTCCACCCTGTCCAGCAGCGCCCGATGCACCTGCTCCACGTCACCGGCCGCGTCGACCGTCACGATCCGCTCCGGCGCCGCCCGCGCGATCTGCCTGAAGCCCTCGGCGACGCGCAGATGGAACGCCTCGTCCAGGCGCTCGTAGCGATCCGGATCCCTGCCGCGGCGCGCCAGCCTTTGCCGGGCCAGTTCACGCGGCAGGTCGAGCAGCAGCGTCAGGTCCGGCGTGAGCGGAGTCAGCGCGATCAGGTCGCGGATGAAGCCGAGAGGTTCCGCCTCCCCCATGCCCAGCCCATACCCCTGATAGGCCAGCGTCGAGTCGAAGAACCTGTCGCAGACCACCAGCCGTCCCTCGGCGAGGGCCGGGACGATCGTACGCTCGACGTGGTCGAACCGTGCGGCGAAGTGCACAAGGATCTCGGCGCGGAGGCTGAGTCCGTGGTCGCCTGCGAGCAGCAGCGCCCGGAGCCGTTCGGCGCCGGCAGCGCCACCCGGCTCCCTGGTGTGCAGCAGGCTGCGGTTGTTCCTCGCCAGCCGGTCGGCGAGCAGGCGCGACTGCGTGGACTTGCCTGCCCCCTCGCCGCCTTCGAGCGTCACGAACAGCCCGTTCACGAGCCGCCCACGAAGTGGTCGAGCACGGCGACGGCGCGGGCCGGAAGGCTCTTGCGCTCCACCGCAGCGGCGGCAACCAGCGGAACCTGTATGTCGGCGACCGACGCGCCGGAGATGGTGATCTGGCCGAGCTGCTGGCCGGCCCGGATCGGCGCCGGTATGGGAGCCTGGTAGTCCAGCGCCACCTTCACCCGGTTCTGCCAGCCGTGCGGAACCGTCACCAGCAGATCGGCAGGAGCACACACCGGAACGGCCGCCGCCACGCCGAGCCAGACCGGGGCCGTTCCCAGCGGCTGGTCGCGGGTCAGCAGGTGCACGTTCTCGAAGTTGGCGAACGCCCAGCTCAGCAGCCGCTCGCCTTCCGCGGCGCGGGCCTGGGAGGAGGGCAGCCCGTTGACCACCTCGATGATCCGGTTGCCGTTCCGCTCCGAGCTGACGCAGAGCCCGAAGCCGCCGGCATCGGTGTGCCCGGTCTTCAAGCCGTCGGCCAGGCCCTTGTCGACCAGGACGTTGCGGTTGCCCTGGTTGATGTTGTTGAACTTGTAGTCCTTCTCCGAGAAGAAGTGGTAGTCGTCAGGGAAGTCGGCGATGAGGTGACGAGCCAGGGTGGCGATGTCGCGCGCCGACATCAGATGGTCCGGATCCGGCCAGCCTGTGCAGTTGCGGAACTGCGTGTTCGTCATGCCCAGCGTCCTGGCCATGGCGTTCATCTGCGCGACGAACTGCTCCTCGGAACCGGCGATGCCCTCGGCCAGCACGATGCAGGCGTCATTGCCCGACTGGATGAGCATGCCGCGTATCAGGTCGACGACGGAAACCTGGCCGCCCAACGGCACGAACATCTTCGAGCCCTGCATCCGCCAGGCCTTCTCGCTGACCGGCAGCATCTGGTCGAGGTGCAGGCGCCCCGACTTCAGCATGCCGAACACGAGGTAGGCGGTCATCAGCTTGGTCAGCGACGACGGCGGCATGCGCTCGTCCGCCGCCTTCTGGAGCAGGACGGCGCCGGTCTGGAAGTCGCTGATGAACGCCCAGCGCGCTTCCGTGTCGAGCGGCCCGACCGGCGTGTCGGCAGCCGTTCCGGCCGAACCGGGTGGCGGTTCCGCCGCGGCGGGAGCGGCCGGCGCCTTGGCAGCGCGATGCGGACGTGCGACCGCGCCTCCGGTTGCGAGGAGGGAAGGAAGCGCAAGGCTTCCGGCACCGGTCAGCAATAGCCGTCTGCTAGGCACTTCGATCCCTACTCGACGATGATACGTGCTCCCGTTACCCCGGCGCGACGGGCCTGGTCCAGAGCGGCATCCGCATCGGGGGTCCGCTGGAACGGCCCTTCCCGGACGGTATAGACGACCTGGCGTCCCTGCCCCTCGCTCCTGACCGATCCCCCGAGTTCCATTGCGACCTGGTCGGCATAGCTGCGCTGGCCGAACTGGCCGCCGTCGATCCACAGGGCACCGGGATCGGGAGCGCCCTGCCGCACAACAGGCGGCAGGCGATCGTCGGCAGCGGACGCGGCCGCCGGGTCTACCGGCTGTTCTGCCGGACCGGCATCCGTGGAGGCGGCGACGTTGCGCCCCGGCAACGGGAGCGACTGCTCCTGCACGCCTTCCACCGGCGCGGCGGCGATGTCCAGACGCGGGCTGCCGCTGGTTCTTTCGGACGCTGCCTGGCTGCGGGCATTGTCGAGGGTGATCTCGACGCGGGTCGGAGCGCCGGGGGACATTCCGAGAAGCGAACCGGCCCGTGCGGTCAGGCCCAGCAGCCGTCCCTGTTGCGCCGGCCCCCGTTGGTTCACACGCACCAGGACGATGCGACCGTTCTCAAGGTTCCTGACCGTGACGACACAGGGGAGTTGCAAGGTCTGGTGCGCGGCTGCCATCACGTCCGGATCGAACCGCTCGCCGTCGGCGGTGAGGCCACCCGGAGGCGCGGACACGACCGTCGCAAGGCCGGTCGCATGATAATCGAGCTGTTCCCTCGGATAGAACCAGGCATGATCCTCGCCCTGCCAGGGTGGGCCGACGACATAATGCGGATGCGGCAGCCGAGCCGGGAGCTCCTGGCGGCGATGGCAGCCAGACATGCAGACCAGCAGGCCCAGGAGGACGGGACCGCAGCCGGATCCCCGTGACCTGGTCACGCGGCGGCATTGCCGATGAGCCCGACCGCCAGCGCATAGAAATCGGACGGGTTGTAGCGCCGGATCACGTTGAAGTTCGAGTACACCATGAAGGCGTCCCCGCCGGCACCATCAGGCAGCAGGAGCGCGCCGCGTACGTCGCTTTGCGAGAACCGCGCACCATCCTGCCTGCGCACGCCGGCTTCGGTCCAGGAGGCCAGCGGCCGCACCGCCTGGCGCCCGACGAGGGAGGCCGAGATCGGACGGGTCAGCGTCACCGGCTGGCCCCATGGTACGCCTTCCGTCCAGCCGCACCGGGCGAGGTAGTTGGCAATCGACGCGAACACGTCGGCCCGGTCCGTCCAGATGTTCCTGTGGCCGTCGCCGCGATAGTCCACCGCGTAGCGCAGATAGGAACTCGGCATGAACTGGGGCTGGCCCATGGCGCCGGCATAGCTTCCCAGCATGGATCCCGGCGCGACGTCGCCGTTGCCCAGGATCCGGAGGGCGTTCATCAGCTCTGCGCGAAAAAAGCTGGCGCGGCGACCGTCATAGGCGAGCGTCGCCAGGGAATCCACCACGTTGAAGGAGCCGATGCGGGTGCCGAAGTTCGACTCCAGGCCCCAGATCCCGACCACCACGCGCGGGTCGACCCGGTAGCGACGCCAGATGTCGGTCAGGAGGGGCAGGTTGTCGCGATAGGCTTCGGCTGCGCCCTGTTCGCGCGACGGCGAGATCACCCGGCTCCGGTACTGCGCCCAGGTGAGGGTGAACTCCGGCTGGTGCCGATCCAGCTCAAGGACGCGCGCGTTGGGCACCTCCAGCGCCAGGGCCACGTCGAGCACCGACGCGGACACACCTTGCTGCAAGGCATCGACCCGAACCTGATGCAGGAAGCCGGCGTAGGAGCCATCCCTCCTGTGCGAAACCGGTCCGATGGTACGTGCCGCCGCTGGCCGCGGCCCGAACGCGGCTGAAAGACCAGCCGATGCGATGGCGAGGGTCAGGACACGGCGTGTGGTCATGGCGAAAGCTGTGCCACAAGCCACCGATCGGAACAACGCGCTCAGGAGAGATTGCGTCTTAGTCGCATCGTGAGAGCGAGAGGGCGGTGTCGGGCGACAGGTTCCATGTGCGCGCGTCTGATCCGCAACCGCCCGATCAACCCGGCGTTGCTGCCGCGAACGGAGCGAGGCATGGCGGTGGAGCAGACGGCAGCAACGGCCCGCCGGGGCAAGAGGCGCGGCCTGATCGCGCTTGGCATCGCGGTGCTGCTCGTCATCCTTCTCATCATCTTCTGGAACTGGGACTGGTTCATTCCACTGGTCGAGCGCCAAGCCAGCGCGACGCTCGGCCGGAAGGTGACGCTGGAGCATCTGCACGTCCGGTTGGGCCGCGTCACCCGGATCGTTGCGGACGACGTCACCGTTGCCGGAACCGACGCGTTCCCGCATCCGCTCGCGACAACCCGGCATCTGACGGTCTGGGTTGAGGTCGTTCCCTTGATCCGCCACTCCCAGATCGTGCTTCACCTGATTGACCTGGACCATCCCACCGTTGACGCGTCTGCCAGGGCGGACGGAACCAACAACTGGGCCCTCGGCGCAACCGGTTCCAGCAAGCCGAAGACCGGCAAGTCGAGTCCGACGATCATCGGGGTGCTGCAGATCGAGGACGGTCAGGTCCACGTCAACGACGTCCCCCTGAAGGCTGATTTCAACATAGTCGTCGACACCCGCAACACCCCGAACGCGGCGGACTGGCCTGTCCCTGCCGATCAGGGTCAGATCGTTGCCGATGCCAAGGGCACCTACGCCAAGCAGCCGATCGTCGGTCGCTTCGTCGGAGGCGCCATCCTGTCCCTGCGCGACAAGGAAAAGCCGTATCCGATCGACCTCAAGGTGGCGAACGGTCCGACCCATGTTTCCCTGGTCGGAACCATCGAGCAGCCCCTCACCTTCGGCGGCGCTCGCCTCAAGCTGCTCTTTGCCGGTCCGGACATGTCGCTCCTGTTCCCGCTGACCGGCGTGCCGATTCCCCAGACACCTCCCTACAGCGTCCAGGGCAACCTCGACTACGCGAAACAGCGCATTTCCTTCCGGGACTTCGAAGGGCATGTCGGCTCCAGTGACCTCGGCGGCACCATCACCGTTCTTCCCGCCCGAGTTCCGACCGTGGATGCGACCTTGAACTCCCGTCGGGTCGATCTTGCCGATCTTGGAGGCTTCATTGGGTCGAAGCCCGGACACCAGCATGACACGAAGGCGGTGCCCAACGACGAAAAGACCAGTGGTCGAGCCAGCGGCGACGTCCTGCCGACAACACCATTCAACCTGCCGAAAATCCGTGCTGCCAACGTTCATCTTTCCTACAAGGGCGAACACATAGAGAATCCGGACCTGCCGCTGGACAACATCGTTGCCAAGCTGGACATCCAGGACGGCACGATCAACATGAAGCAGCTGGATTTCGCGGTCGGGACCGGTCAGATCTTCAGCAGCATCCTGATGGATCCGTCCGGCAAGACGCTGCACACACGGGCCCACGTCGACTTCCATCGGATCGACCTGTCCCGCGTGATGCAGGCGACGCATACGTTCCATGGACAAGGCGTGATCGGCGGCCAGGCGAACCTGACAACCGACGGTTCCTCCATTGCGTCGATGCTGGGCCACGGTTCCGGCGGTCTCACCCTGGTGATGTCCGGCGGAGGAGACATCAGCGCCCTGCTTCCCGATATCGCGGGACTGGAGTTCGGAAACGCCCTCCTCTCGGCGCTCGGCATGCCCAACCGTGCCCAGGTGCAGTGCTTCGTTGCCGACATGCCGTTGAAGGACGGCATCCTGTCCACCCAGACCTTTCTGCTCCAGACCACCGAAGCCAGGACCGTCGGACGGGGTACCGTTGACTTCAGAAACCAGACCATGGATTACAGCCTGACAACGAGGTCCACCCATTTCAGCATCGGGTCGCTGCCGGGACCGATCAACATCACAGGCAAACTCGGCAAGCCCGGCATCTCCCCGGGAGCCGAGGTGGTGGCCCGAGCCGGCACCGCAACCGGCCTCGGCATCCTGCTGCCACCCTTGGCGTTGCTTCCGACCATCCAATTCGGGGTCGGGGAGGCTGGTGCCTGTCAGGCGGCCTTGACCGAGATGAAGGACCATCCCGCGGCAAAACCTACCCCCCGCCGTCGATCGAGGTGATCCCCGTCCGATGGTTCGGTGCTCAGAAAACAGGTGACGTCACCCGGTCCTGGGGATATGCCACCGCACCCGGACCCCATCCGGATGCCGGTCACCAGTCATGGTCGTCCGAGTGACCTGGAGATCCGGCAAGTGCCAGTTGTTCGAGCCTTACCGGTCGCCTGGATCAGATAAGGAATGTTCTCGTTGTCCGTCTCCGGCCTGTTCAAGGCCGCTGGCGTCCATCCTCTCCTCCAGGGTCTGGCGATCATCACCGGAACCTTCATCCTGGAGGATGCCGCCACCATCCTGGCGGCGATGCAGGCACAGGACGGGAAGATATCCACAAGCTTGGCTCTGGGATCGCTCTATGTCGGCATCGTAGCCGGCGACCTCGGTCTATACGGTATCGGTCGCCTGGCCACGCTGTCAGGCCGAATCGAGCGTCTTCTTCCTCACGGACGGCGCCTTCGCAGCCGGCAATGGGTGGAGCAGCGCGTGTTTCGCGTGGTCTTCATCAGCAGGTTCATTCCTGGCGCCCGGTTGCCGACCTACACGAGCTGCGGCTATCTCCACGCAAGCTTCAGCCGCTTCACGTTGGCGGCCGTCATCGCCACCTCGATCTGGACGACCCTGTTGTTCCTGGTAGCGCGCCATGTCGGGCAGTTCCTGATCAGCCACCTCGGTGCCTGGCGCTGGTTCGGCGCCGTCGTGTTCGCCGTCGTGATCGTGCTGATGGGGCGCCTCGTTGCGCGCCTCCAGGGAGAACCCGAATGACTACATTGGCCGCGTCAACGCCGATCACCCGACCGACGTCGATCTCGTCCTTCGAGTTCTGGCCGAGTTGGCTGTTCTATGTTCCCGTTGTTGTCTTCTGGATCCTGATGGGCCTTCGCCATCGCAGCTTCAGCCTTCCGACCGCTGCCAATCCCCTGGTGGAAACTGGTGGCCTATGCGGTGAGCGCAAGACTACCATCCTTGATCAGGCAGGGCCCAATGCGATCGACTGGATAGCGCCCTACATCGTCGTGACCACCGGCGTGGACGATAAAACCAGAACGCTTCAGGCCATGGCACGGGCCGGGCTGTCGATGCCGGTGGTGGTGAAGCCTAACATCGGTTGCAACGGAACCGGTGTCAGGCTGGTTGACACGCAAGCCGCTCTCGAAGCGGCGCTGTCGGCCTTTCCCAGAGCCGTGGAGCTTGTCGTCCAGGAACTGGTCAGCCATGACGGGGAAGCTGGCATCTTCTACGTCCGCAATCCTGGCGCATCAGCCGGCAGGATCACCTCGCTGACATTGAAGGAGGCGCCGATCATCGTTGGTGACGGGCGATCCACCATCCGCACCCTGGTTCTCGAGGACGAACGCTCCCGGCACGTCCCCCAGCTTTACCTGCCCCGGCTGAGCAATCGTCTCGATGAGGTGCTGAAGCAGGGAGAGCGCCTCAGGCTCGTTTTCGCGGGCAACCACTGCAAGGGCTCGATCTTCACCGACGGCAGCCAGGACATCACCCGTGCCCTGTCAGCTCGGGTCGACTCGATCATGCAGGGCTTTCCCGAGTTCCACTTCGGACGGCTGGACGTGCGCTTCGAGAGCGCCGCCGCGCTGCGTGGCGGAGAAGGCTTTCGTATTATCGAGATCAATGGGGTAGGGTCTGAAGCGACCCATATCTGGGACCCCCGCATGTCGTTGTGGGCGGCCTACCGCGACCAGTTCAAGCATTACAGGATCGCGTTCGAGATCGGTGCCGAAATGAGGCGGCGCGGAGCCAGGCCTACCCCACTTCTTGAACTCCTCGCCTCGTGGCGCCTGCAACGCCGCTTGATGGCGCACTATCCGCTGAACGACTAGACCGACTTGCGACAGTCGCTCGAAGCGGCGTGGGTTGATATGGTGCGTCGACTCTCGGGTTGAACTGGGTCGCTTGATGATGCGGTGTTGCGAGATGACGGGGCGGCAGTGGGCCGTTCCGCGAGACCTTGTGCCGGGCTAGCCTGATAACCGGGGTCAGGATGGTGGTCCACAACGAGGGGTTCACGGGCGGTGTCACGGGCTGCTGCGCCGCGGTGCCCGCTGGTCGGACCTGCCGCGTCGGCACCCGATGCACCCCGTATCTCCTTGCTTTTCTCCGTCCGATGCGTCGTCATACTTGATTGAATGCCGCCGAACGCCGGATCAACCCAGGCATCCTGATCCATACACGATGCCAGCCTAGCTGCCGCAGCCGCTCGCTGCTCCACCATTGCCGAATATGTACTGGCTGACCTGCTGCTCCAGGCTGGTCGGCTCACACGTGTCGGTAAGCATCGCGCCGGACGGCAGCATCCGGTGCGAATTACCAGGATCAACCAGGAGAGCCTCAGCGGACGTCAAGGTACTGCTTCCGATTGACAGCCTCGTATCGGTGGGAAGCCTCAGCGCTTGATCGAGTTCGAAGGTCACGTCCGACACCATGGTGCGCCGGTCGAGGGTGACGGCAGTCACTCGTCCAACCACGACGCCCGCCAGGACCACGTCGGCGCCCTGATGCAGGCCGTTCGAAGACAGGAAGGTGGCCTGAAGCTGATAGGCCGCTCCCTCCCCGCCTCCGTTCAGACGGGCAGCATAGCCATAGAACCCGATGGCGATGCAAAGCACGAGGGCGCTGGCCGCCGTCGCTGTGAGGCCGTGCCGCCCCGAGGTGATCGCATTAGCCATGGCTAGGCCATAGCCAGCCCCAGCACCCTAGGTCAACTCCAGCGCCTTGCTGCCTGCAGGATTATGCGGCACCAGAGCCTGTCGCTTCGTCAGGGCCTTCAATGACTACCATCCAGGCACTCGTGCTCGCTCTGCTCCAGGGGATCACCGAGCTCTTCCCGGTCAGCAGCCTCGGACATGCGGTGGTCGTCCCGCGGTTGCTGCACTGGACCCTGGATGAGCACGGGCTTACCTTTCTCCCGTTCCTCGTCATGCTCCACGTCGGTACTGCCGTAGCCTTGCTGTTGTTCTTCTGGCGCGACTGGTTTGCCCTCGCGCGCGGCGCGCTGGGAGCGGCCGACCCGATGCACGTCAAGGAAAGCCGCTACATCCTCGCGTTGATCGTGGTCGCCACGATCCCAGCGGTTGTCGTCGGCTACGTGCTGGAAGGTTTCCTTCGCAACCTGTTCGGGACTCCGCCGATCGCCGCCTGCTTCCTGGTCGTCAACGGTCTTGTCCTGATGGCCGCGGACCGGCTGCGGGCCGGTCTTCCGGAAGATGCCGGTCGACCGATATCAAGCCTGACGTTCGTGGACGCCGTCTTCATCGGTGCCTGGCAGTGCACGGCGTTTCTGCCTGGGATTTCCCGCTCCGGGGCCACGATGACCGGCGGCCTGCTGCGCGGCGTAAATCATCAGACCGCCGCCCGTTTTTCCTTCCTCATCGCCCTGCCAATCATCCTGGCTGCGACCGTTTCCCAGCTCCTGAAGCTCCACCATGCTCACATGGGATGGCAGGCGCTTCGGCCTGCGTTTCTCGGTGCGCTGGTGGCTGCCGTGGCGGCTTGGTTGAGCGCGGCGTTCCTCATGCACTACTTCCGCAACCACGAGTCCTGGGCTCTTCGTCCCTTTGCGATCTACAGCATCGTCGCCGGCATGCTGAGCCTCATCGCGTTCCGCTTCCTTTGACGTCGAGCATCAAGGCAATCCCTGGAAATGAGATGAGGGCGTGATGCTGCGTTCCGTTGCAATCAAATTGGCCATGCCGATCATGACGTCGGTCGCTATTGCCCTGCTTACCAGCGCCGGATCAAGGAACATTGCGGTCGAACCGGTGTCCCGGATGAGCCAGGGCTGGTGGCGGGCAAGATTCGAGAATAAACAGGCCGAGCTGCGCCGTGCGCCGGTCGATCTGCTGTGGCTAGGTGACTCCATCACACAGAACTGGGAACGGTCGAGTCCCGAGGCATGGCAGGATTTCGCCCCGGTGTGGCAACGCTTCTATGGCGACCGCCATGCGGTTGATCTCGGCTTCAAGGGCGACAGTACCTGCCATCTGCTTTGGCGTCTGCAACACGGCGAACTGGACGACATCTCGCCACGGGTCGCGATCCTCCTGATCGGAGCCAACAACTTCGGTCACATCCACACAGATGCTGATCAAACGTTTGACGGGATCCAGGCGATCCTGGACGTGATCCATCGACACCAGCCGCAGACCCACATCGTCCTGCTCGGCGTTCTGCCTTCGATACGCTCCGACTGGGTGTCCAGGAACACGACCCATCTCAACAATCGCCTCGGAGGCATACCCGCCGACCGGCCCTACGTGACCTACGTGAACGTCGGCGACCTGTTCCTGACCCACGGCCTGGTTGACGCCACCAGGTTCATCGACCCGCGCCTGACGCCCCCCGCTCCTCCGCTGCATCCGACCGCACAGGTTCAGGCGGAAATGGCTGGGCGGATCGAGCCGATAGTCGCCCACCTGCTGCAAGACCACGTCCACCACTGAGGCTGGCTGTCCGACGGCAATGGGGGCTTAACGATGTGGCAACCAGGACAAGGCAAGGTGAGAGCTCTTCCGGGAGCGCTGCCAGCCAATGCAACCACACATCTTCATCGCGACGCCATGCTATGGAGGCGTCGTGACGCAGGGCTACATGCAGTCCGTGTGCGCTCTGATGGCAGCGGCTCCGGGAGCGGGCATCGGTCTCACCCTGGCACTGCTTGGCCAGGACGCCCTGATCACCCGTTGCCGGAACACCCTGACCGGCCACTTCCTTGCTGAACCGCGTGCAACCCACATCCTGTTCATCGATGCCGACATCTCGTTCGAGGCGGAGAACGTCTTCCGTCTGCTGGGTGCGGGAAAATCCGTCGCCGCCGGCATCTATCCGCTGAAGGCGTACTACTGGGACAAGCCGTGTCAGGATCGGCTGGCGCGAGGCGAGCCGATCGAGACATCGGGCCTCCACTACGTCGGCAAGCTGGAAGCAGGTCAGCGCCTGCTGCGTGATGGAGACTTCGCGACGGCAGTCTATGCAGGAACCGGCTTCATGCTGATCGAGCGCGCAACCATCGAGCAGATGCAGGCGGCATATCCGAAAACCCAGTATCGCGGCGTCGATGCCTATACGTCCGGCAACCGCGCTAGGCCAGACGGCTATGCATTGTTCGACTGTATCATCGATCCGATCACTGGAACCTACATGAGCGAGGACTTCACGTTCTGCTCACGCTGGCAGCATCTCGGAGGCCAGATCTGGCTCGATACCCGCGCCAGTCTGACGCATAGCGGCCCATCGGACTTCAAGGGGCATCCGGGCGACCGGTTCATGTCCCCGGAAACCACCACCTGAAGACCGGTTCCCGTCAGCCCGAGCAAACGTCAGCCGTACCATTCGAGCACCATCAGTCCGTCTGCACCCTTGCCTCCGCTGCCCGACGCGCCGCCAGCGCCGCCGCCTCCTGGCCAAAGCCCGTTCGAGCCGAGGGTGCCACCGAAGCACGCACCTGCTCCCGACACGCCGAAGCTGGGGCCACCCGAGCCCCCGACGTTGACCGATCCAATCTGGAAGCCATTCTGCCCCGGACCTACGCCGAACGAGCCGATGAAGCTGATGCTGGTGTTCGAGGGCAGGCCTGCGGCCCCTCCCATCCCGACCTGTCCGCCTTGGCCGGCAGTGCCGTTGATCCCGCCTGCAACCTGTACGAGGTTGGCGAAGGCTGTTGTGGTCGAACCGCTCGTGGCCCCGCCAACCTGGATGGAGTACGACGTCCCGGCCGTGACGGCGATCAGCACCTCCTCGTATCCACCGCCGCCACCGCCGCCGCCAGGATAGCCCGCGCCAGCGCTGCCTCCGCTTCCTCCCGCTCCCCACATGCGCGCAAGAACCGAGGAAACTCCAGGTGGACACGTCCAGCTATAGGTGCCGGCCGCACCCCAGGCTGCGCGGTTCCGCGTCGTCGCTGCGGCTACGAAAGCCGTGGTCGCCAAAGCCGGGCTTGCATCACCCGGGACCGAGGTCGGCGCCGTCGGCGTTCCCGTGAAGGCTGGCGACAGGAGCGGCGCCGCCTGCGGCAGTTTCACCGAGATGAAGGGCGAGCCGGCAGCAGCCGTGATCATGCTCGGATCGACCGCGGTCGCCGAGGCGGGCACGGTGATCTGCCATAGCGCCGAGTAGCCGGCAGGGATCGCCGACGCTGCTGTCGCAGCGAAGACAACCCGCTGCTGCAGGACAGACGCCTGTGCGTCTCCGTTGCCCTGCATGCCGAACAAGGTCTGCCCCGGGTTGGCCGCATTGTAGTAAGCAAGCGTCGAGCTCCCGGCCTGGAGCTCGACGACACCGCCGGAGATGATCGTTGTCCCTGTGCCCGGCAGGCTGACCGTGACGGAGGCCGTGTTGATGCCGGTCTTGACGACCGCCTCGCCATCCGGCGGAAGAGCGCCATAGTAACCGGAATCGATCACGGTCGGCAGGGTCATGCTGCCTGGTCCGATGACGACGGTCAGGCCGCCGCCGGGGCTGCAGGACAGGCCGTCGGCATAGATGCCGCCGTCACCGATCGTCATCTTGGTCAGGTAGCCAAGCGCGACCATGGTGTTGCGGGACTGGAGCAACTGGTCCGTATCGAGCGGCACGGCCCCTACGTAGACGATTTGACGGTCCACCACTTCACTCCGACTGGAAGCTTCGGCTGTCTTGCAGCCGGCATTTGCGCAAGCAGTTCGTTCCGACCTGGAGCCGGAACGGCCTTGTCAGCTCGTTGTCGTGGTCCAGGCGATGCTGCCGGCCGGGATCGCTCGGCAGATCGCTTCATTCAGCGCAACCTGGTCCAACGTGATGCCTGCTCCGGTCCAGACCGTCACCAGATCGTCCGCCTCGCGTATGCCGACCTGCTGGCTGCTCGGGATGTAGCTCGTGGCGACCGAACCCGGTTCGACCTGCCAGCATTGCATCAGCACCGGCGTATCCATCAGGGCCGTCGATTGTCCTCCGAACGTTGCGGCAACCACGCGATCAGCCATTGTGCTGGAAGCCAGACTGGCCGACAGCCTCTGCCAGGTTCCGGTGATCGAGATGTCTGCAGCTGCATAAGCGGTCGCACCATGCTGGTCGTTGACGCTGAGGCCGCAGGAGGTGAACTTGTGGTCGGCCGGCAACATCAGCCAGAAGGATGCCGTCACCGCCGATCCCGACACGAACACCTCGATCGAAGGTCCCGTGATCGTGCCGCCGCTACCGATGCTCACCTGCATCACCGGCATGTCCGTCCACAAGGCACCTGCGCCGGAAGGGTCGACCGTCCACCTGGCGGTGGCGGTGACAGACGCCGGCTGGAAGCCGCTCCAGCCGACGCTGTCCTTGATGAGGTTGAAGCCGCGCGGCTCGACCAGCACGCTCCCTGTGTTGCCGTTGCCATAAAGCGACCGCAGGACATGGCGTCCGGCAATCCGCATGGTGCCGTCGGCATCAATGAAGCTCGCGTCGGACTCTCTCCTGCTCACCGTTCCGCTGGTCGTGATCGCGACCAGGTACTGGAACGGAAGAGTCGAGGATCCCAGGCGCATTCCGGCCGTGCCATAGCCTCCTCCTCCTCCCGCTCCAGCCGCCGTCGCGCCCCCGTAACCACCGGTGTCGGCAGCTCGGAAAGGCTCGAACAGGACCGGTGCTCCCCCAAGCAGAGCGGCAACTGCCTGCGAAACTGCCGATCGCGTCGCGCGCGGGAGCAACAGGTTCGCGCTGATCCTGCTGCGGAACCCGCCATCCGCTTCGTTCGGCATGCGTTTGATCGTCGTGCCAAAGAAGTCGACACAGATCATGTCGAGAAAGCTGCCGGTTGCCGACGAGATCCTGCTCTGCTGCGCGACGAACTGGATGAGCGCATGGCAGTAGGCCCACCCGAACCCCATGCCTGACAGGACCCCGTCAAGCACCGGCGTGGCGCTGCTCGCCGCTCCTGGCGCGGTGAGCGGGAACCATGACGGCGGCAACACGGCGCGCATCCGCGACACCATGTCGGCACAGGTGCCGGTGCCGCTCCCACCTGAGCCGGAGCCGCTCATGCGACGAGGACGGCAATGTTGAGGACGCCCAACCTGACGACGGTGCCCGCCTGTCCCCCCACATCCCCGCCTGAACCATCCAGCAGAACGTCCTGCACGTTCGACACGTTGCTGTCCGCGTCGTAGCAGAGCCCGGCGATCCTCGAGATGCGGAGCGCCTGGCCAACGCCGAGGCCGTTGATGTAGCCGGCGAGAGCCGTGTTCACGTTGGACTGGACCGTCGCGGCATCCGCGGAGGAACCGATCGTCAGCGTCAGGCTGATCGCCGCGGTCAGCAAGGTCGGACCGGCGACCGAGATCGACGTGCCGACCGGCCTGACCTCATCGACGGCAGCCGACACCGACGCAAGCAGCGTGGCCGCCGGATTGCCGCTTCCGTCATCCACGATGACGTGCACGTGTCCAGGCAACGAGCTGCCGTCGGCGGCGACGTTCTCCTGGATGCTGTAGGTCAGGTTCTGCTGGACGGACGTGATCGCATACACCAGCGCCTGCTCGGTCGCCTGCGCCCTGGTGTTGATGTAGGTGACGAAACGCAGCCGCAGTGCCGCATCCGTTTCCGCCGCCTGGCCACCCGTGAAGGCGATGGGGTTCGACACGGTGTCGATGCCCGGGATGGCCGTTCCAAGCACGTCGACGACGCCGCTCTGCACGTTGCCCGCGGTGCCGGGAACCGTTGCCTGGACCTGCACCGTGACCGATGCCGTCCCGACCGGCCGCGTATACGGGCCGTTGACCACCGCGAACGTCTGGGAGCCGTCGCTCGTGCGCACGGTCGCGCCGTTGTTGATCGTAGCGCTTTGCGTTCCCGGATTGAACGACGACAGCACCACGCTTCCCGAGGCGAACGTCGCCGCCAGGCGTGTCATGCCGAAATCCTGTATCCAGCTGTCCGCATCGCTGCCAACGCTTGTGGCCAGCCGCGTCATCGTCAGCACCTGGAGGACCAGGTACTGCAGCCAGAGCCCGACGGAAGCCGAGGCCTCAAGGATGGCGCGCATGACCGATCCCACCGTCAGGTCGATCAGGCTGGAACACGCTCCCTGTACGGTGGAGGCCATGCTGTCGACGAGCGTCGAGAAGTTCTGCAGGGAAAGCTGCATCTAGCCTCCGATCGGCAAGGTGAGGGTCTGGCTGCTGCCCGACACGGCGTCGGTATAGTTGATCGCGGCGAGGACCACGCCGGGCGAGCCCACGGACAGCACGACCTGGGGCTCGGGCGTCGCCGATACCGTCGCCTCCAGCGCCATCTGCGCCTTGATGATCGCAGCGATCTGCTGCTGGGAGGCAACCGTGCCGATCAGGCCCGGAAGCCCGGCACCATAGGAAGGCTGCCAGATGTAGGTGGCAGCACCCGTCAGCAGCCGATGCAGCACCCGCTGCTGGGTTTCCTGGTCTGCCGAGACGACGGCGAGATCACCGGTGCCCGCGAGCTGGAGGTCCTCTCCCATCACATGCGCCAGGTCAGCCATGCGACGGCTCCGGCGCACCCGAGACGCCCTGCCCCGGCTGCACGGCCGAATGCACATGACCAGCCAGGCTCACGTTCGCGGCGACGACGTCACCGCTGACGATCAGGGTCCCGTCGACGACCACGATCCCCTTGAGAAAGATGTTCCCTTTCGTCAGATGCACGTAGTTTCCGCCCTCCAGGAAGATCCCGAGTTCTCCCGGCTGGACCGGATTGCCGGTCGCCGGACTGGAAGGAGGCATGAGCGTGACGTCGAACAGCCGGGCAACGACAACCGGATGCTCCGCATCACCCTCCACCGGGACCACCAGCACCTGCGTCCCGATCTCCGACGGGCAGGCGATGCGCAGGCCGCCGGCCGCAACCGCGCCGTCCGGGATCCAGCCGCTTTCGAGCCCTTCCGGCTGGATCGTGACCTTGACCGCATGCGACACGGCATCGACGCTCGTCACCAGCGCGTGGCGGGGCTGACCGAGTGCCGCGGCCTGCGTCGCGGCATGAAGCTTCACCGTTTCCAGCCAGTCAGCCATTGCCGGCCGCTCCTTCAGGGTCATACCGCGCGGTAATGTGCTCGATGAAGCCTTTCTCCAGCGACATCTGCCGCTCGATCTGGTCGAGCGTGTACAGGCCGTCCCACCCGGTTCCGGTGCCGGTGAGCCTCACCCGGTTCCGCGTCGTCAGCTGCAGTTCGCCGGCCATCACGCCCCTGATGACACGCTGGTGCGCGCGCAGCTGCGAGTAGGTGGTCCTGGCCAGCGCGTCCGCCTGGTCTGCAAGGAGGTTCGGCTTCAGCACCAGGAACTGCTTCGCCGTGGCGTCCGCACCGGTGGGAAAGACGCTGTTCACCTGACGTCTCTGCCGGCTGTTCCAGCTCGCCACCGTCACCTGGACAGGCCCGGACAGGCCCAACATCCGCTCCATGCTCAGGTCCGAAATCGACAGCGTCGGTGAGGCCGAGCCTGCTTCCGGCGCCACATAGGTAATGTCGAAGGCATCGGCATCCTGGTCCGTCGCCTGCTTGAAGTGCAGGGTCGTCCCGTCGACCCAAAGGTCGTACCCCTCGATGCTCGCGAGCTCCGCCAGCAGGTCCCACCCGTTGGCGTGCCGGGAGAACGCGCCGAAGGCCGCCTTCGTGTGCTGGATCTGGTAGTACTGCCCGACCAGCCCGCTCGTCGCATCCACGTCCGCCGACAGCCCGCAACCCTGCGCCATCGTGGTCGCGAGCTCGGAGCTGGTACGGTTCAGGTAGGCGTCCTGCAGGGGCAGGTCGATCAGCCGGGCCGCATGATCGCGGCCCTCGATCGATACCAGACCGGTCACCTGATCAAGCCCCGCCCGATCCACCCCGCCGGCGATCATCCGTGTCCAGTCGAGGCTGCCCTCCACGGCGCCCAGGGGAAGAAAACCGAAATCGATCTCGACGTTCAGGGTGTCCTGGTCGATCCAGTCCTGCCCGAGCGTCCGGGTGATCTCGTTGAAGCTCGCGAGCACGTGGAAGCTGGCCGCCTGGGAGCCGCGCCGCGACACGATCTCCGCGGAACGACAGCCGTTCACCGCCGTGCCGTTGATGATGAGACGGACACGTGGCCGCCTGACGACGCTTCCACTCATGTGGAGGGCAGCCCTCCCGTGGCACCCGAGTCGAGATCAGGCAGCAGCAGCGTGGTCAGGCCGAAGATCATCGGGTCCGTGATGCCGTTGAGGGACGCGATCCTGTACCATTGCGTCGCGTCGCCCAGTTCCTGTGCCGCCAACGCGAAAAGGTTGGTTCCGGCCACCACGACTGTTCGCATCATCACCTCAGGAATGAACGAGGGGTGCAGATAGCTGTGCCGTGGTCGAGGCCACGTTGGAGTTCGTCCTGTTGATGTATCCACCGCTGCGCACCAGGGCAGCCAGTGCAGCAGCCTGCGCTGTCGCTGCAGCCAAGGCGGATGCGGAGGCGAAGGACAATCCGGCAGCCGGAGCCGCAAGGCTTCCTGCCGAAGCTGCATCGATGGCAGTCGAAACCGTCGCCGCCGCGGCCGTCAGACCGCCCTGGATCTGCGCATAACCGGACGGGCTTCCGGCCGCCGTGCTCGCAGCGATCCCGGCGGTCGCCGCAAGGCTGGTTGCCACCGATCCCATGGTGGCAGCCGAGGCTGCACCCGACGCGGCGCCGCTGCCACCGGCAAGCGACGCGTAGGTGGAGACAACCGAGGCACCGGTCTCCAGGACCACCTGCGCGGTCGAAAGGTCGCCCTGCATGGCGAGATCAAGGCCCGTTCCGCTTCCCGTCACGGCACCCGGATCCGGTACGATCTCCGTCCGGATCCTGTAGGAGATCACGGCCCCCTGATCCTGGTAATCGTATTCGAACTGTATGATGACGACGTTGAACATGTAGTCGCCGAAGCTGAGACCATACGGGCTGCCCTGCTGCCGCATGAAATCCAGCACGCGCGCGCGTTGCGCAGCGCTCGGTCCGACGAACATGCCGCGCCACGCGATCGTTCCCGGGTCCGCTCCCATCGCGTCGATGATCCGCCCGCCACCGGGCGTCTTGTGGATCGTGACCGCCTGCTTGCCGCCGATGCTGATACGACCCGGAACCTCGTGCCCGTCCAGGACGAGGTCGCCGATGATGAGCGGCGCCGGACGTACAAGCAGCGACGCACCGGCACCCAGGAGCCCGAGGTAGCCGCTCACTGCGGGATCTGCATGCCGGAGTGGATCGGCACCGCCCGCAGGTTCACCCGCGACGGCCCATGCGCCGGCAGGGAGGCACGGCTCGCCTGCGACGATGCGGCAACCTGTCCCAGCCTCCGTCCATCCATCATCACGTCGCCCGTCAGGCTCACCATCATCGTCCTTCCCGAGTCCGCTCCGAACCCGCCTTCCGCGACGGCAGGGGAGGAAGCCGCCTGTTGACTGCCCAGCCCGCCACACATGGTCCTCTCCGCCGATGAGGCGGCGAGCCGGCCTGGCAGGCCCGTCGGCGGCACGACCTGGCGCCGCAGGATGTCCTGTCTCGACTCCGTCCGCGGGAGCGACACGACGCTGCCCTGCAGGACGGCAGGACGCTGTCGTGCGCCGCGTGTGGATCCGGACGCCGGCACCTCCAGCGGCGGGACGCTGGTCGCACCCGGCAGGGCCGCCGCATCCGTCAGGGCGGAACCCGTCGCAGATGGCAGGGCAGAGCCGGCCGGCATGGCAGGGTGAGCCGCCTTCGCCTGCGCCCTGTGCATGATCTCCAGCACCGCCGCACGGCCGGAACCGAGCCCGCCTGCCGACACCAGGCGATGGGCCGGAGCCGACCGCGAGGTTTCGGCTGGAACCGCTCCCCCGTTCCCGCTCACCCTGCCGGCCAAGTGCGGCGGCAGGGCGGCGGACAACGCCTTCGGCCCCGGACCCTGCTTGATCAAGACAACGCCGCCGCCACCCCGTGCAACGGCGGCGGCCTGGACCGCTGCCAGTGCCGATCGCGGTTGCGACGCCGCCAGGCCTGTTTCCCGTGTCTGCAGCGCCGCCGCCCGAACGCCCAACGGCGCCTCGCGCGGCCGGCGCGTCTGCCGACCCGCAACCACGGCAGCCGGCTGCGCGCCACGAACGCGTGCCACGAGAGCTGCAACGGAGACCGCCCTCGACGGTGCAGGCGTGGATGCCGTCACCTTCCGGTTCGACCGCAACCAGGCGGTTGCCGGTTCCTTGAGACCGCCTGCCCCTGCCGGACCGATTACCACCCATGCACCCGCCTCGTCCGCCACCCGCGGCACCGGCAGAGCGAGCCGGTGAAGCGGGCCCGGAAGCGGAAGATCACGGGACCCCAGACGGGCCAGCCGGGCAGCCAGAACGACGAACCGCTCCAGCCTCCGGCTGACCTTGCCGCCCGGAACCTCGAACTGCACGTCTGCGGGCCGGCGGGCCGGGAGATCCCGGTTCTTCCGGTCCAGCAGCGCCAGGGCGATGCGATGCGACAGGATCAAGCTCGCCTCCCTCCGCCGGATCGGCGCGTCCTGCTTCAGCCGGCCACCGACCAGCTGAAGGAGCCCCAGTCGAACACCTGCCCGTCGAGCTCACCCAGGGCGACGCAACAGGCAAGGCGTCGCGTTTCCGACATGTTCATGACTTCCGACCACGGCACCCCTCCCTTCACCAGGAACAGGATCTGGCGAAGCAAGAAGTGCCGGCTCAGTTTTTTGCGGTATCGAGTTCCCGATCACCGTGCGCCGCCATCTCCGGCTCTTCCGGATAATGGACGCGGGCAAGCGCCTCCATCCCGACATTGCCGATGCGGCGCCCGAGTTCCCGGACGCCCTCCTTGGTCACCGGCATCATGACCGGCTTGCCGTCGATCGCGGTGACGGAGCAGATCATCAGCGCGTAGCGCATCCACGCGGCCGAGCCCGCCGCCGCACCGGCCGCCTCGATGAGGTCGAGCATGTCGCCGGGATTGGCTTCACGCAGCGCGAAGCGTCTCCCGTCGCCGCTGTCGATCTCCGCCGGCACCGGCATCAGAGACGGTTCCTCTGGCTGGCGTAGAAGCTGATCACCTGCTTGACGATGTTCTCGGCCTGGTAGTGGCCGGCGCTGGTCAAGGTCAGCGACACGCCCACGAACTCGTACGTGCTGGTCGAGCCGTCCGCTTCGGACACGTACTGGTAGATCGTCCCCGAGCCGATCACGCCCGAGTTCCAGAACGCGGCCTCGATCGCGGCGACCAGGTCGTCGAGCGCAGACGATCCGCGGTCGACCTGGAACTGCCCGCGCCACCCCGCCGGCGTGTTGAACTCGATCGGCACGCTGTTCAGCGGGTCGGAGCGCTGGTGGCGGACCTCCTGCTGGGCCTGGAACCCGGTCACGTCGCGCAGGTCGAGCCGGGTGCCGTTCCAAAGAAGAACGACCTGGCAGTCACGACCGATACTGTAGGGATTACCCAATCGAGGCCTCCTTGCTGTGCAGTGGCACGCGTGTCTTCAATCGAGGATCAGGTCGGAGAGCTGCCGTTCGCCGTGGACACCGTCACGCTCTGGCCGCCCTGCAGGTTGACGATGAACTTCTCGTTGATACCCTGGTACTGCACCTGGACATCCGCCTGCACGTAGCCGAGGGCGGTCCGCGTCTGCGGGTTGTTCGAGCCGTCGCAGACGACCGCGTAGGGCATCGCCCCGGTGAGGCTGCCGAGGACACCCTGCTGCACCAGGCTGGACAGGTAGCCGAGCAGCGTGGCCCGTATGTTGGACAGCAGCGTCGAGTTGATGACGCTGCCGACATAGCCGCCCATGCCGGCGGCCAGCGTCTCGGCGATGAAGTTCGTCATCCGGGTGTAGCTGTCGCCGGCGATCACCGCGTTGCTCGAGCTGTTGTGCCCGCACCGGACCGCCCAGTACGATCCGCCGGGCGCCGGGTTGCAGATCACGTCGATGCCGGCCGAGAACAGGGTCTGCAGCTCGGCCGACGAGTACGTCAGCGCCTGTCCGCTCGACGCCAGCCCGCTCTTCTGGCTGCCGGCGATGCCCGAAAGCTGCTTGTTGAGGCTGGACTGCTCGGGGGACAGGTTCGCCAGGCAGCCGGCCACGAAGCCCTGCGGGCTGACGATGCGCGTCTGGGAGTTCGCCTGGTCGTACCAGAACAGCCAGTCCCCGAACATCAGCTTGGCGGCGTAGCTGTCCAGGCCGGCCTGTTCCTTGACCTGCACCGCGGTTGCGATGGTATCGCCGCTGGGGCCGACGAGGATCATGTAGATCCCTTCCGACAGACCGAAGCTGCTCTGCACCGTCCACTGGGTGGAGTCGCTGCAATCCGCCAGCATGCCGATGGCGCATCCGCGCCCGCGCAGCGCATACATCCCGGTCCGGCTCAACCCGTCATTGCCGACCAGCGACGCCGCCGTGATCCCGCTGCTGCCATCCGTGCCGCTGAGCAGGGTCTGGCTGCTGATGGAAGCGGGCGCAGTCGTCGGTCCGTTGCCGGCCGTGGCGACGCAGAGCGCAGACGGTCCACGCGTCGCGCTGGTCCCGTTGTTGACCGCACTGATCACGCTGGCCCAGAACGCGGGGTTGCCGGCGCTCGGATCGAGGTTGTCGAAGACCTCCGGAAGCTGGCCCGGCATCTGCAACGTCAACCGCCAGCTTCCGGCACGGGATCCGGCGCCCAGGTTCACGCTGATCTGGTTGCCGAGGCTGCCCGAGCAGACGGCAGTCAGAAGCATGGGATAGCTGTTGTTGCTGTAGAGCAGCGCGTAGGTCGCCGAAACGTCGGTGCCGTCGGTCACCCGCACGCCCACGAACGACGTTGCACCCTGCTGCTGCGCACAGGCGATCGGCGTTCCCAGGTCATACTGCCGCGGCAGCACGGGTCCGAACGCCGCGTTGTAGTCGGCGACGCTTCCCATCACGACCGGCTGGTTGACCGGACCCCAGGACGCCGTCCCGACGACGCCGATCCTGTCGGTGGCCACCCCGTTGAGGGACAGCGTCTGCGGCGAGGCGATCTGGACGTACAGGTCCGGCACGACCAGGGCAGCCGTGTTGAGGGCGCCCGACTGGGTGATCTGCACCATGTCTCAGTGCTCCCCGTTCGAGGCGGTCGTGGTTCCCGTGCTCGGCAGCACCGGAACCAGCACGAGGTTGCTGTTGCCGCCGGCCAGGATCGCCTGGATGGCGGCAGGATCCGTGATGACGTCGCCGCGGCTGTAGCGACCGAACGCGTGGAGCACGATCAGGGCGGTGGGTGTGGGCCTGTTCATTCGAATCCTATCTAGTTGACGAGATCGAGTTGAGGGATCGTCGACTGCCGCACCGCCGTCGCCAGTGCCGCACCGACCGCGGCCACCCGTCCCAGGTCGGGCCCGGCGGCCGAAAGGGTCGGCATCAGCCAGCCACCTTCGGCGAGCTCGTTCCACGCATAGATCAAGCCGACCTGCGCCGGGCAGCTGGACGCCTGCGAAACGAGATACTCCACCATCTCCACGACATGCGCGCCGAGCTGGGCATCGCTCGGCGCGTCGTAGTAGCTGCCTGCGGTGAGGCCTGCCTGGATCGGGTAGAACGGCTGCGGGGCCTCGATCAGCGGCCGCTGGTCCCAGCCGCTCATCGCGGTCGGGATCATGGGAAACCCGGAGCTGCCGCGCGCCGCCCAGTCCGCACGGGCAGCCTGCGTCAGCGACGCGTAAGGCTGCTCCGCGCCATCCAGCCGCGGCACCGCATAGGCGCCGCTGGCATCCGCCCCCGCCGCCTGCGCAGCCGCGATGTTGGAGTAGTCGGCAAGCGCGGCGCCGGACAGCCACACGACATAGGGATTGCCGCCTCCCGCCGCCTGGACCTGCTGCCTGACGAGGCTGATCGCGGCAGCGACTCCGCCCGTCGGCAGCCCCGCGGTCTGCGCGGCAGACGAGTCCAGCACCAGGTAGAGAGGCCTGTTGCCGAGCACCGTCATGTAGCCGGGCTGCGTCATCATGCTGATGTCGCGCAGCAGCGACGGCTGGTCCTGCCCTCCGCTGCCCCAGTTGGACGTCTGCCCGAGCATGCAGAAGCGCAGACGGCCTCTCAGGCTGCTGCTCAGGTAGAACTGCAACGCCAGGCTGAGCGTGTCGCTCGGCTGGAAGCTGTCGAACGCCCAGAACGACAGGCCTGCCTGCAACGCCGCCACGATTTCCGCATCGATGGTCGCCTGCGTCGCTCGCGGCCAGGACGCCACGCCATCGGTCACCACGGCGTTCGACGGCAGGCGGTTCTGGAACGCCGGCAGCGACAGCGCGGCCGCACATTGCTGGTCGATGCTGTTCGCCGGATCGTACCACGCATCGAACCGCACCGCGCCGAGCGGTGGGATCACCAGCGGCGCGGACGGCACCACGCAGCCGAACCCGACTTCCGGCCCGGTGCCGCTCAGGGTCCCGACCCCGAACAGCATCTGCGAGCCTGTCATCACCATGGTCGTCGGATACTCGACCACGTAGTCGAGGTTGCGCCGGTACAGGTTCGCGTTCTCGGACGCGTCCGTCTCGAACGTGTCGTGGTAGCGCAGGCGCGCCACCGTGCCGTCCGGCAACGCGAACCAGTCGACGTTCGACAGGCTGTTGTCCACGCTGCTCGCCAGCAGGTCGCGTCCCGCCGGCGTCGGACACCACACCGCGATCATGATCCCCTGCTCCTGGCGCCGGGTTTCCATGATCGCCGTTCCGCTGCCGACCACCCGGCCGGAAACCTGCGCGCCGCCCACGGTCACCGCGCTGCCGGCCGACGTGGCACCCGGGATGACGCCGGCGAACCCGGCAGCCACGCTGTCCGGCGTGTCCGTGGCCGACACCGGCCAGGAATAGGCGACGCCGCCGACCGTCAGCCCCGCAGTCTGCCCGGCACCGCCGGCGCCGCCGAAGGACGCCGTGTCACCGACGCACGTCACGGTGAGGGTCGGGCTCGTCTCAGAGACCGTTCTCCAGACACGCCGGTAGCGCGACGTGTCCTTCGTGCTGTTCTCCTTGCTGAACACCGTCACCGTCTGCGTGCCGGCGGCGAGGTCGGCGTTGAGCGCGCGGTTGGTGGGCCAGCCGCGGTAGATCTTCACCATGGCGTTGCTGAGGCTCGGCTGCGTCGTCCCGTTGGGATAGATCGCCTGCTCGACCAGGCTGCACAACGCGGCCTCCACATCCGAGATGTCCGCCATCCTGTCATCCGTCTCCGGCTTGAGGCATCACGTGGATCAGCCGACGCGTCAGGTCGTGGCGAGGCCCGCGAGGAGGCGCCATCCGAACGGCGACAGCTCCGCACTGACGATCTCGTAGTCCTGTCCGGTGCTGTCCTGCAGGCGCATCCCGAACACCAGGGTGATCCCCGGGATCGGAGGAGCCAGGACGTCGTAGTACGCCGACTTGACGTCGCTCGGCAGCTTCGTCATGTCCTGCTCGCCGCGCGTCCTGGCCGACATGCTCACCGGCCAGCCCTGGGCGATCACCGTGTCTGTGCTGCTGGTGCGTCCCCCATAGGTGTTCGTGCCGGCACTTGTCGTCACGTCCGTATTCAGCACGTCCAGCACCTGGTCGCACAGCACGCACAGGGCCGGCCGCAGCGGCTCCGTGCGCGCCACGAAATGGGTGTCGTCGCCGACCAGATAGTCGCCCTGCTGCACAAGCGTCGGATCAGCCAGCAGCGTCACGTAGGCGTGGTTGGGCTGCGCGGTGGAGATGAGCCTGAAGTCGGGGGTGACGTCATAGGCGCACTGGATGGTGCTGAAGGGCGTGCCGGACACCGGCAGCATGGCGGAGGTGGGTCGATAAAGCGCCTCCGACACGCCGACGATGGACGCGGCACGTGCAAGCCCGTATGCGATCTTCTGGTTGATGATGGTTTGCAGCAACGGCGTGCCTTCCGATCAGGCGATGGAAATGATGCCGCCGTGGTTCCAGAGCTGGCCGCTGC
>CALMVN010000253.1 GCA_937873225.1 uncultured Acetobacteraceae bacterium | reverse complement strand
GCATCATGCTCAAGAACGTAGCCAAGCTCGCCGTCAGTCCATAACAGCCTCTAGACCCTTGCGGAACAAGATGGCGGCCTACGGCTATGCCCGCGTGTCCACGCTGGACCAGGACCTGACCGCGCAGCGGCAGGCGCTGCGGGCGGCCGGCTGCCGGGTGATCCGTGCCGAAACGGCGAGCGGCAGCCGCCGCGACGGGCGCACCGAGCTGCAGGTGCTGCTGGACTTCGTGCAGCCCGGCGACAGCCTAGTGGTGACCCGCATCGACCGCCTGGCCCGGTCGGTGCGCGACCTGCAGGACATCGTGCACGAGCTGAAGGGTCGCGGCGTCGCGCTGCGGGCCATAGAGCAGCCGGTGGACACCAGCACCGCGGTCGGCAAGGCGTTTCTGGACATGCTCGGCGTGTTTGCCGAGTTCGAGACCAACCTGCGCCGCGAGCGCCAGCTCGAAGGCATCGCGCTCGCCAAGGCGCGCGGGGCATATCGCGGCCGCAAGCCCAGCATCGACACGGCGGAGGTCCGGCGGCTGCGCGACCAGGACGGGCTCGGCCCCACCGCCATCGCCCGGCGGCTCGGCATCGGCCGGGCCTCGGTCTACCGGGCGCTCGGGACGTCATGAGCCCGGCGGGCGTCGCGGTGCCGGTCGAGGCGCTGGCGACGCTCCGCCGCCGGCTGGCCGCGCTGCCCAACCGTCATCCCGAACGCAAGGCGCTGCTGCTCTCCGCAGCCGACCTGTATGCGGTGAGTCGCGCCACCCTCTACCGGCTGCTGCGCGGCGAGAGCCGGCCGCGGGACGCGTGCCGTGTCGACCGGGGGCGGCCGCGGGCGATGCCGGCAGCGGAGGCCGAGCGCTGGTGCGAGATCGTGGCGGCGATGAAGCTGCGCACCACCAACCGCAAGGGGCGGCACCTGTCCATGGTGCGGGTGCTGGAGCTGCTGGTCGCGCACGGGGTCGAAACCCCGGCGGGGCTGCAGAAGCTGCCCGCCGGGCGACTCACCGCCTCCACGCTCAACCGGCACCTGCGGCGCCTCGGCTACGACCACGACCGCATGACGCGCCCGCCGCCGGCGGTGCGGTTCCAGGCCGAGCGGTCGAACGCGCTGTGGCACTTCGACATGAGCCCATCCGACCTCAAGCAGCTGGCCATGCCACCCTGGATCGATCCGGACCGCACCGGAGCGCCGGGGCTGATGCTGTTCGGCGTGGTGGATGACCGCTCCGGGGTCGCCTACCAGGAGTACCGCTGCGTCTACGGCGAGGACGTCGAGGCGGCGCTGCGCTTCCTGTTCGCCGCCATGGCGCCGAAGCCAGACGCGGCGGACCCATTCGGCGGCATCCCGGCCGCGCTCTACCTGGACAACGGCCCGGTGGCGAAGTCGGCGGTGTTCCGCCGGGTGATGGAGAGCCTCGGCGTCGAGGTGCTGGCGCACCTGCCGGCCGGCAGCGACGGCAGGCGCCCCACCGCCCGGGCGAAGGGCAAGGTGGAGCGGCCGTTCCGCACGGTGAAGGACGCGCACGAGACGCTGTACCACTTCCACCAGCCGGCAACCGAGGACGAGGCCAACAGCTGGCTGGGACGGTTCGTGCGTACCTACAATGGCGGCGAGCACCGGACCGAGCGGCACAGCCGGCTCGACGACTGGCTGGCGCATCTGCCGCCAGACGGGATCCGGGCGATGTGCGCCTGGGAGCGGTTCTGCGCCTTTGCCCGCGAGCCCGAGCGGCGCGCCGTCGGCATCGACTGCCGGCTGACCGTGGCCGGCGTCGCCTACGAGGTGGACAGCGAGCCCGCCGGTGAGACCGTGGTGGTCTGGTGGGGACTGTTCGACCAGGAGCTTTGGGTTGAGCATCGCGAGGAACGGTTCGGCCCCTATCATCCGGTCGGCGGTCCGGTGCCGCTGCACCGCTACCGGCGCCACCGCAAGAGCCGTCAGGAGGTGCGGGCCGACAGGGTCGGCGAACTGGCGCCGCTGCTGGCGCTGCCGCGCGCCGCCCTATCCGGGGAGGAGGACGTGGTACTGGTCGGCACCCGGCCTGAGCCGGTTCCGGTGCAGCCGTTCCGCGATCCGGATCCGTTCCCTCAACTGGTGTTTCCCAGTCCGCTTGTGGCGCGGCGGGCGATCGCGGATGCGATCCGCCGGCCGCTCGGCGCCCTGGCCGAGGAGGATCGCCGGTTCATCGATGCGCTGGTCGCACGCACCCTGTCGCGGCCCGAGCTGCTGGCGGCGGTGCACGAGCGGTTCCCGCAGGGCCGCCGGAATGGAGCTGGCGCATGCTGACCGAGGTGATGCGCTACTACCGGCTGGTCCGGCCGCCGGTGGAGGTGGGGTTCTTCGACACCGAGCGCCATGCCCAGGTGTCGCGTGACATCCGCGCCGCCATTCTGGGCGGGCGGCTGGTGGCGGTGACGGCGGTGATCGGCTCGGGCAAGACCGTGCTGTCACGGCGGCTGCGCGCCGATCTGGAACGCGAGGGGCGGGTCATCGTGTCGCGCTCGCTGGCGATCGAGAAGGCCAAGATCACCGTGCCGCTGCTGATCTCGGCGCTGTTCTACGATCTGGCGCCCGATCGACGGTGACGATCTCGAGCCAGAGCGAGCGGCGCGAGCGCGACCTGCAGGAGCTGTTCCGTCGCGCCAAGAAGCCCGTGGCGCTGTTCGTGGACGACGCCCACGACCTGCATCCGCGGACGCTGGTGGCGCTGAAGCGGCTGACCGAGGTGGTGACGGAGGGCGGCGGCCAGCTCTCGGTGGTGCTGGTCGGCTATCCCCGGCTCCGCAACGACCTGCGCCGGCCGCAGATGGAGGAGATCGGCGACCGCGCCACCGTGTTCGAGTTCGGCGGCCTGCGCGACCGGCAGCGCGACTACATCGACTGGGTGCTGCGCAGCTGCCTAGAGGAGGGTGTCGAGCCCGAGGAGGTGATCGGGGAGGCGACGGCGACGCTGCTTGCGGCGCGGCTGAAGACGCCGCTTCAGATCGGCCAGCACCTGGTGCGGGCGTTCGAGGCCGGGTTCGAGATCGGCGCCCGGCCGGTCGACGAGAGCGTGGCCGAGGCGGTGCTGTCGCTGCGGATCGACGACCTGGAGCCCCGGCTGACCCGCAACGGCTACGACGTGCGCAGCCTGGCCGAGCAGTTCGACGCCCGCCCCACCGAGATCCGCCGGCTGCTGCGCGGCGACCTCGATTCTGCCCGGTCGGCCGAACTGATCGGCGAGATGCGCGCCGCCGGCCTACCCACCTGATCCCCAGCCCGCGCCCGCCGCCGCCGATCTCACGTCCGTCTCACCGAACGTGCGTCCAGTCTCAGCGAGCATGCGTCGAACGCGCCCATCCGTCTCAGGCAATGTGCGCCGGAAACGGCGCATCATTGTGCGTCGAGACGCTCATCTTTGCGCGCCGCTACAAGTAGGCGGCCGTTACTCGGCGTCAGATGCAAGCCGGTCGAGCATCTGCCGGGCATCGCGCACCACCCGGTCGCACTCGGCTAGCGCCGCTTCGAGGGCGGTGTAGTCGATGGCAGGATATTCCAAGCGCATGGGCAGCGGAGGGAAGCCGGCATTTCTTCCGCAGCCTCGACCTCAAGGGTGAGCGGCGGCCGGCCGCGGCCCCGTCCCGGCTCGGGGCGGCGCGGGCTCGTTGTAACCTCCCGGACCGGTGCCATCGTCGCCAGCCCGAACAGCCGTCGCGCCGAGCGGTGCGTCACCTCGACGGCGATCTCATCGGCCAGCAGGCCGTCAAGAATGGTGGTCGCGCTCCTGATCGAGACGCCGATCGCCCGCGCCAAGGTGGTGGCGGACAGCAGAGGCGCGGCGGCCAGCACGTCGACGGCGAACGGTGCCCGTGACGTGCTGCGGCGTCCCGCGACCTTGCCGCGGGCGGCGAGCCAAGTCTGCTCCATGCTCCGCTGCAGCTCGTGCTGCTCGCGCGCCTCGACGGCAAGGGCATAGAGGAAGGCACACACCCCACTCCGGCAGATCCTCGGGTGCATCGCCTGACAGGGCGCGGGAACCGGTGAC
>CALMVN010000252.1 GCA_937873225.1 uncultured Acetobacteraceae bacterium | reverse complement strand
GTTCTTGAAGGTGCCGGACGATTGACGGGCGGGGCGGGAACGGGCTGAAACCCGACGCTCCATCGAAGACGCTCCATCAAGCCCGGGCGCCACGCCGGAAGGGATCGCCATGTCCGACAACCTGTTCGCGTCGTATCGGGCCCGCGTGGTCGAGGCGCTGGCGCGGATCGTGCCCGACCTGCCGGCGGAGGTAGCGGCGCGTGTGGAGGTGACTCCGACGCGGGATCCGGCGCATGGCGACATGGCGACCAATGCGGCGCTGCTGGCGGCGAAGCCGGCGCGCCGCCGTCCGGCCGAGATCGCGGCGGCGCTGGCGGCCGAGCTTGCCGGCAGCGACGGGGTGGCGGCGGCGGTGCCGGCGGGGCCGGGCTTCGTCAACATCACCCTGGAGCCGGCGACGCTGCGCGGGGTGCTGCCCGCGGTGCTGCGTGCCGGCGCGGGGTATGGCGACGGAGCGGCAGGGCAGGGCGTCATGGTCAACGTCGAGTACGTGTCGGCCAACCCGACCGGACCGATGCATGTGGGGCACTGCCGGGGTGCCGTGGTGGGCGACGCGCTGGCCAACCTGCTGACCAAGGCCGGGTTCGGGGTGGTCAAGGAGTACTACGTCAACGACGCCGGGGCGCAGGTGGCGGCCCTGGCCTGGGCCACGTACTGGCGCTACCTCCAGGCGCTCGGCACGCCGACCGGCGAAAGCGACTTCGTGGCGCTGGTGCCGGGCGGGCTGCAGTATCGCGGCGAGTACCTCGTGCCGGTGGGAGCGGCGCTGGCGGACGCGCACGGGGCGTCGCTGGCCGGGCCGGACGGGCGGCCGGCGGCGGTGCCGGTCTGGTTCGACACGGTGCGGGAGTTCGCGCTCGGCTGGATGCTGCGCATGATCCGCGAGGACCTCCTGCAGCTGGGCGTGACGCACGACGTGTTCACCTCCGAGCGCGAGATCCTGGCGCGCGGGGCGGCGGACGAGGCGATCGCCCGGCTCGACGCGGCGGGGCTGCTCTACGAGGGGGTGCTGGAGCCGCCCAAGGGCAAGGTCATGGCGGACTGGGAAGCGCGGCCGCAGACGCTGTTCCGCGCGACGCGGTTCGGCGACGACGTCGACCGGCCGCTGCGCAAGTCCGACGGCAGCAACACCTACTTCGCCAACGACATCGGCTACCACGGCGACAAGATCGCGCGTGGGGCCTCCGTCGTGGTGGACGTGCTGGGGGCGGACCATGGCGGCTACGTGTCGCGCATGCGCTCGGCGGTGGCGGCGATCGCGCCGTTCTATGCGCCGGGGCGGCCGGTCGCGTTCGAGGCGGTGCTGTGCCAGATCGTGCACGTGATCCAGAACGGGCAGCCGGTGCGCATGTCCAAGCGGGCCGGCACCTTCGTGACGCTGCGCGACCTGCTGGACGAGGTCGGCCGCGACGCCGTGCGCTTCACCATGCTGACGCGGAAGCCCGACGCGCAGATGGAGTTCGACCTCGACCTGGCGGTGGCGCAGACGCGGGACAACCCGGTGTTCTACGTGCAGTACGCCCATGCCCGCTGCCGGTCCGTGCTTCGCGCGGCGGCGGAGATGCCTGGCCTCGGTCCGGTCACGCGGGAGGCGCTGGCGCAGGTGCCGCTTGACAGCCTCGATGCGGAGGCGGAGCTGGCGCTCCTGCGCCGCCTGGCGCACTGGCCGCGGCTGGTGGAGGCGGCGGCGCTGGCACGCGAGCCGCACCGGATCGCGTTCTATCTCAACGACCTCGCGGGCGACTTTCATATGTTGTGGAACCGCGGGCGCGATGATGCGACGCTGCGGTTCCTGCAGGCCGGGCAGCCGGAGTCGACGCGGGCGCGGCTGGCGCTGGTGGAAGGAACGGCCACGGTGATCCGGTCCGGGCTGGCGGTGCTGGGCGTGGAGCCGGTCGAGGAGATGCGGTGAGGAAGCGGTTGAGGATGCGATGAGCCTGGTCGATCGGGATCTGGTCGCGGAGGAGCGGGAAGCGGCACGGCGGGCGGCGGCGCCGTTGCGTGCGCCGCGCCGGTCGGGAATGGACGAGGGAACGCGCTGGCTGGCGCTGGTGGCGGGCGGGATCGGCACCCTGCTGGTGGTGACGGTCGGCGGCTGGTCGCTGCTCGGCCACCACGCGCAGGGGGGGATCCCGGTGATCGAGCCGCTGCCGGGCCCGGTCCGCGTCAAGCCGGTCGATCCCGGCGGCATGCAGGTGATGAGCACGCAGGTGGCGCAGACCAACGGTCCGGCGGCCGAGGCGCTGGCGCCGGGTCCGGAAGCGGCGGATCCGCAGGCGCTGCAGGCCGAGGTGGAGGCCGCACGGCATGCCGACGCGCCGGCGGCATCGGCGTCGGCGACTGCCCCAGCCGTTGCGGCGTCGGCGCAGGCTTCCCCGGGGCAGAATGCTCCGGCGCAGACCCCTCCAGCGCAGGGTCCGCAGGTATCGGGCCCGACCGCGCCGGCGCCCGTCGCGGTGGCTCCGGTCCAGCCGCAGGCGGCGGCGCCGGTTCCGGGAACGGCAGCCCCCGACGACAAGGCCGGCGACGACGCATCGGCCAACCCGGACGCTTCGGCGGCCGCAGCGCCGACGCCGGAGGCCGGTGCGCCGGCCGCGTCGGGCGGCCATTCGGTGCAGCTTGCGGCGCTGGACAGCGAGGCGGCGGCGCGGGCGGAATGGGCCAGGCTGGCGCGCCGGGCGCCGTCCCTGTTCGCGCGGCGCGAGCCGGCGATCGTGCCGGTCAGCCGTGACGGCAGGCGTTTCTTCCGGTTGCGCACGGCGGGCTTCAACAGCGTCGCGGAGGCGACGGCGTTCTGCGGCAGGCTGCACGGGGCGGGCGTCGCCTGCACCCTCGCGGACTTCTGACGGCATGGTGCGGGCCGCGATAGTCGGGCTGGCAGGGCCTGCCCTGACGGGCGAGGAGCGCGCGCTGCTGTCGGAGCTGCCGCCGCTCGGGATCATCCTGTTCAAGCGCAACATCGAGGATCCGCATCAGCTGCGCGGCCTGGTCGACGAGGTCCGGGCGCTGCTCCCGTCCTGCCTGCTGATGGTCGACCAGGAAGGCGGCCGGGTCGCGCGGCTCCGGCCGCCGCACTGGCAGGAGCATCCGCCGGCGGCGCTGCTGGGACGCCTTCACGCCCGGGATGCCGAGGCGGGACGGCGGGCGGCGTTCCTGACCGGGGCGCTGATCGGTGCGGATTGCGCCGCCGCCGGGTTCGACGTGGTCTGCGCGCCTGTGCTGGACCGGGCGGTGACGGGTGCCAGCGCGGTGATCGGCGACCGGGCCTATTCAGCCGGGGCGGACGCGGTGGCGGCGCTGGCCGGAGCGGTGGCGGACGGGCTGCTGTCGGCCGGGATGCAGCCGGTGGGCAAGCACGCGCCGGGACACGGGCGGGCCGCCGTGGACAGCCACCTCCTGCTTCCCGAGCTCGACGACGTGGACGAGGACGACCTCCTGCCGTTCCGGAGCCTGTCCTGGCTGCCGTGGATGATGACGGCGCATGTCCGCTACCGGCGTGTGGACCCGGTGCGTCCGGCGACGCTGTCGCACAGGGTGCTGGACGCGGTGGTGCGCGGCCGGATCGGGTTCAACAACGTCCTGGTGTCGGACGACCTGAGCATGCACGCGGTGTCGGGCGAACCCGGCACCGTCGCGTCCGGCTGCCTGCTGGCCGGATGCGACGTGGCGCTGCACTGCTCCGGCGTCGCGGGACAGACACGGTCGGTGCTGGAAGCGGTGGGGCTGCCGGACGCGTCGGCGCGTGCTCGCCTGGACGCGGCGGCGGCGCTGGCGGCGCGGCGGAAGCGGGCGTTCCATCCTGAGGCGCTGGCCGCGGAGCGCGCGGCGCTGCTCGCGTGACCGGCGGCGCGGCCAGGGAGCCGGCGTGGCCTTCGGGGTCCGGACCGGGCGAGGCGCCGCTGCTCCGGCTCGACGGCTACGAGGGTCCGCTGGACCTGCTTCTGGAGCTGGCGCGGCTGCAGAAGGTGGATCTCCATCGCATCTCCATCCTTCAGCTGGTGGAGCAGTATCTGGCGGCGGTGGAGGGCGTGCGGCCCGAGCTGGCGGCGGACTGGCTGGTGATGGCGGCCTGGCTCGCCTGGCTGAAGTCGCGCCTGCTGCTGCCCGACCCGGTGGCGCCGGAGGAAGGCGAGGAAGCGGCCGGGCTGCTGCAGGCCCGTCTGGCGGAGCTGGCGGAGATACGCGAGGCGTCGGCGTGGTTGCAGGCGCGTCCCGTGCTCGGGCGGGACGTGTGGGCGCGCGGGGCGCCGGAAGCGCTTCGCGCGATCGACCGGAGCGGGTTGTCCCTGGACCTGGGCCAGCTGCTGGGAGCCTATCTCGCCTGTTCCCGCCGGCAGGCGCGACGAAGCGTGTACCGGCCGCGACGGGAACGCGTGCTGACGGTGATCGAGGCGTCGGAGCGCCTGCGGCGCCTGCTCGGCGGGGGGGAATGGCAGGGGCTGGAGCGCTTCCTGCCCGGCCTGCCCGATCCGGCCGGGGCGCCCGGACGGGCGCGTCGCGCGGCGCTGGCCGCCATGCTGCTGGCCGGGCTGGAGCTGGCGCGCGACGGGACCCTGGAGCTGCAACAGGAGCAGCCGTTCGGCCCGGTGCTGTTCAGGCGCGGCCGGCACGCGTCGGCGCTGAAGGAGGCGGCGGAATGAGCGACCTGTCGCCTGAAACCGGGCATCCGATCCGGCTCGTCGAGGCGCTGATCTTCGCTGCCGCGGAGCCGGTGACGGAGCGCGCGGTGGCGGAGCTGCTGTTGTCGCAGGGACTGCTGGACGAGGGTGTGGACGCGGAGCCGGCGGCACGCGCGGTGATCGCGCAGCTGTGCCGCGACTATGCCGGCCGCGGCGTGGGCCTGGTGCCGGTGAGCGGCGGCTGGCAGTTCCGCACCGCGGCCGACCTGGCGCCCCTGCTGACGCGCGTGATCGAGCGGCCGAGGCGCCTGCCGCGCGCCGCGATGGAAACGCTGTCGGTGGTCGCCTACCACCAGCCCTGCACGCGCGCCGGGATCGAGGCGATCCGCGGCGTTTCGCTCGGGCAGGCGACGCTGGACCTGCTTCTGGAGGCTGGCCTGATCGTGCCGAAGGGCCGGAAGGAGGTGCCCGGGCGGCCGACGCTGTGGGGCACGTCGACGCGGTTCCTGACCCATTTCGGCCTGCGCGACCTGGGCGACCTGCCGCGTCGGGAGGATCTGCTGGCGGAGCTGCCGACGCTGCCCGATCCCGCGTCGCCCGATGCTGCCGCGGCACCGGCTCCGGACGCGCCCCCGCCGGCGGATGGCTGAGGGCGTGGCGGCGTGTTATCGAGGCGATGCTGACTCCGCGCCGCTGATCCTGCGTCGCCGTTCCTGGGACCCTGGGGTGCAATGTTCGACTTCGCCTGGCCCGAGCTGGCGCTCATCGGCATCGTGGGCCTGCTGTTCATCGGGCCGAAGGACATGCCGGTCGCGATCCGGACCGTCACCAACCTGCTGAAGAAGGGCCGGAAGCTCGCCGGCGAGTTCCAGACCCACGTGGACGAGATGGTCCGCGAGGCAGACCTGGGCGACGCGCGCGACCAGCTGCGACAGCTGCGCTCGTTCAACGTGCGCGGCCAGATCATGAAGGCGCTGGACGAGGACGGCACGATCAAGCGCACGCTGGAGGAGAAGCCGCTGGCCGCGTCGGCGCCGCGCTACGTGCCCGCGCCGCAGACGGTGCCGACCGGAACCGGAACCGGCAATGCCGTGCCGCTTGCCGAGCGGATCGTCCCGGATCGTCCTGCGTCGGTCGCGAACCGGAGCTGGCACAGCGCGGCCGGCGGAACGGTGGACGAG
>CALMVN010000251.1 GCA_937873225.1 uncultured Acetobacteraceae bacterium | reverse complement strand
TCCTGACCCCGATCTGGGAGTCGATGCTGGGACAAGGAGCGGAGCGCACGGACCGGACGACGGCACTGGTCGCCGACACCCCGATGCGCCGCGTCGGACGGCCCGAGGAGGTCGCGGTCCTGCTCGCGTCCGACGAGGCGGCCACCATGACCGGCGCCGAGATCACGATCGATGGCGGGTTGCTCGCCGGCTCGTCGGCCACACCCGGCCGAATGCCGGGCGGCCGCACCGCCCGGCCCCGATGGTCAGGCCGCCGAAAGGCGCCGGCGAAGCAGCGAAAGGAGCGGCTGCTCGGCCGGTGGCCGCAGCGCCCTGGTCTGGCCGGTCGCCTGGACGATCTGCGCCACCGGTCGCGAGCGGAGTTCTTCTGCCGGAGCGGTCCGGACGACGGAACGTTCCGCCAGGCACGCCGCCAGGTCTCGGCGTTGCCGCGTCGCGACCACGGCGGATTGCGAAAGGTGTTCGGTGTCGCGGGCTCCGAACGCCTTGCCGTAGCAGAGCGCGGCGAGGCTTCTCGCCACCTCCAGATCGGCCTGACGCCAGGCCTGACGCAGCGCATGCTCGGACATCGTCGAACCCGACATTGAACTTTCCCCCTTGTCTCAGGTGTCTACGCACCTCGCCGGATCTGGATGACCTCTTCCGTCATGATAACGCAATCGTTCGTCGGCAGTCGATGCGAAAAAAAGAACCGTCCGGACGGGGGAGGATCGTCTCGGAAACCACACGGGATCGACGTGCTGAGGACGACCGCGCGCGCCTCCGGTCGATGCCGTCGCTGGGTCCCGGTCGTTGGATGAAGCTCGTGCCCGGCGCGGCGGAAGGGATCCGCGTTCGTCTCATGCCAACGGCGATGGGGTTCGACCTGCATAGGCCAGGGCTCTGCCCTGGACCCGCCAAAGAAACGGAGGCCCTTTGGAAACCCAGTTGGGGGTCTGGGGCCTCCAACCCCAGCGGATCGAGCTGCGAAGCAGATCGACGGGCAGAGCCCTGCGGCTCGCTCGCCTGCCGGTCAGACCCTAACGCCGCTGGTATCAGTCGGTGATGAAGAAGCCGCGCAGCCGTTCGACCAGCTCGTACGGCGCTTCCTCGGGAATGAAGTGCCCGGCCTCGATCGGGCCGCCCTCCACGGCGCCGGCGACGCCGTTCTGCCACAGCGTCCGCGGGTCGTACCAGCCGCCGATGCGCCCGTGCGTGCCCCAGACCAGCAGCACCGGGCAGCCTATCTTGCCCGGTGCCGGGTCCTGCACCGGCACCGGGCCGTCCGCCGCAGCACCGTGGCCGCGCTGCTCGGCGTTCCAGCCGCCTTCCAGCAGGTAGTCGGCAACCGCCTCGGGATCGAACATCTCCGGCTTCTCGTCCGGCGCCACGACGCGGAACCAGTCGTCCGGCGCCTTCATCAGCAGCGCCTCCGGCTTGGGGTGCAACTGCGCGAACCAGCAGGCCCCGTAGCCGGCGAGCGCGAACGCCATGTCCTCGCGCCCGGTGTGGTCGAGCAGCGGCACCGCCTCGATCAACCCCAGCCGGTCGACCTTGTCCGGCGCGTCGAGCGCGATGCGCGCCGCCACGTGCGCCCCGAAATCGTGCCCCGCCACCGAGAACCGGCGATGCCCGAGCCGGCGCATCAGCGTCAGCATGTCGTGCGCGAGCTCGGCCACGGTGAGGTGCGCCGGCAGGTCGGCGCACACCACCGCGAAGCGGTCGCCCAGCGCCGGCGCCACCTGGTGCCACATGGCGTGCGTCTGCGGCTGGCCGTGCAGCAGCAGAAGCGGCGCCGCCTTCCAGCCCGCGAGCCCGCCGGTGCGGAGCCGGTAGCGCGTCCCGGACAGCGTCATCTCTTCGTAGTGAAAGCCGGCGAAGAACATGCAGACCACATCCGCTAGGAGGCTCCCTTGTTCCCGACCTTGCTCCGGGCTGCAATGGGAGCCAGGCGCAGGTGGGCGCCCAGGCGCATGCAGCTAGCACGATTTGGGTTTTCAGGGGAACGATGATGGCCGGCCTCGATCCGGACGACTGGCAGGGCCTGCGCGCGCTGGGACACCGCATGCTGGACGACATGATCGACCGGCTGGCGGCGCACGGCGCCAGCGCCGGACCCGTCTGGCGGCCGATGCCGCCCGAGGCGCGGCAGGCGCTGCGCACCACGCTGCCGCGTGGGCCCACCGATCCGGCAGCGCTCTACGAGGCGTTCCAGGCGCAGGTGGTGCCCTACGCGCTCGGCAACACGCACCCGCGGTTCATGGGCTGGGTGCATGGCGGCGGCACGGGGATCGGCATGCTGGCCGAGCTTCTGGCGGCCGGGCTGAACGCCAACCTCGGCGGCCGCGACCATGCGCCGATCGAGCTGGAACGCACCGTGATCGCCTGGGCGGCCGAGATGGTGGGGATGCCCGTCACCAGCTCCGGCATCCTGGTGACCGGCTCGTCCATGGCCAACATGATCGCCGTGCTGGTGGCGCGTCGCGCCGCGGCCGGCCCCGCGGTGCGCGCCGAGGGGGTCGGCGGCCGCGGCCTCGTGGGCTATGCCGGCGCCAGCGCGCACGGATGCATCCCCCGGGCGTTCGACCTGGCCGGTCTCGGCACCGGGGCGCTGCGCATGGTCCCGCTGGACGCGGACCGTCGCCTGAGCATGGCAGCCCTCGCCGAGGCGGTGCAACGGGATCGTGCGGCCGGGCTGACGCCGTTCCTGGTCGCCGCAACCGCCGGCACGGTGGACACCGGCGCGATCGACCCGCTCGAGGCCGTCGCCGCCTTCTGTGCCGAACAGCGGCTGTGGTTCCACGTCGACGGCGCGTTCGGCGCGCTGGCGGCGCTATCTCCGACGATCCGGCCGCGGCTCCGGGGCATCGAGCGCGCCGACAGCCTGGCGTTCGACTTCCATAAATGGGCCCAGGTTCCCTACGACGCCGGCTGCATCCTGGTGCGCGACGGCCAGGCGCAGGCGGACACCTTTGCCCAGACCCTGGCCTACCTGTCGCGCGAGGACCGGGGTGCCGCCGCCAACGCCCCTTGGCCCTGCGACCTCGGGCCCGACCTGTCGCGCGGCTTTCGCGCCCTCAAGATCTGGATGACGATCGCGAGCTACGGTGCTGATCGTATGGGAGAGCTGGTAGACCGGAGCTGTGCCGTGGCACGACACCTCGCGTCGCGGATCGAGGCGGAGCCGTTCCTGGAACTGCTGGCGCCCGTGACGCTGAACATCGTCTGCTTCCGGGTCTGTCAGGGTGACGGCGACCTCGACCATCTCAACGGCGAGCTGGTCAAGGATCTGCATGAATCGGGCATCGCCGTGCCGTCCACCACGGTGATCGACGGCAAGCGGGCGATCAGGGCAGCCATCGTCAACCACCGGACGACTGAGCACGACGTCGACCTGATGATCGACGGGTTGCTGGAGCTGGCCCGGAAGCGGAGGATCGTCACCGAGTCAGCTGATAGTGCGAGATATTTTAGACGGTAATGCCTCCCTGATAGCAAGCAGCGGCCTTCCAGCGCCGGAGCCACAGCCTCTTCCCTTGCTGTCCGCCTTCTTTCGACCAACTGCCGACAACCATGGGATCATCAGACGGTTTCGCGGCCAATCCTTCTAACACGCTGCTTTCAAAGCATTATAGGTAGTGATAGACAGAATAGGCGGACGCTTCAACGGTCGAGCAGGACCCGCGCGACGGCGGTGCGCAGCCGCGTGCTGTCGGGGCTGGTCGCGCTGGAGAACCAGGTCGCCAGCCGGCCGTCGCGGCCGATCAGGTACTTGAAGAAGTTCCACCGTGGCCGGGACAGAAGCCCACCCTGCTGCGCAAGCCAGCGGAACAACGGGTCGGCATCCGGCCCGCGCACGTGCAGCTTCTCCGTCATCGGAAAGCTGACGCCGTAGTTGCTGCTGCAGAAGCTGGCGATCTCGGCGGCGCCGCCCGGCTCCTGCCGGCCGAACTGGTTGCTCGGCACGCCGATCACGGTCAGGCCGCGTTCGCGGTTCTGCGACCACAGCGCCTGCAGCCCTTCGTATTGCGGGGTGAAGCCGCACCTGGAGGCGGTGTTCACGATCAGCATCGGGCTGCCGGCGAACCGGTCCAGCTTCAAGGGCTCGCCCTGCAGGGTGGTGAGGGTGAAGTCAAAGGCGGTCTGCTCGGCCATGCCGTCCTCCGGATCGCGACGGGGTCATCAGACGGCCACGGCGTCGGCGGTCAAGAGCCGGTGACGGGCTGCGCGCGGTGACGCAGCCGGCTGAGGCTGATGACGGAGGCCGACAGCGCCACCAGCGCGGCCAGGCCGAGGCAGGCCTGGTTGGCGGCGTGGCCCAGAAGGGCGAAGGTCATCGCCACCAGCATGGCGCCGGTGGTCTGTCCCAGTAGCCGCGCCACCGAGATCATGCCGCTGGCGCTTCCGGCCCGCGATGCCGGCGCCGCCAGCAGCATGGCGCGGTTGTTGGGTGGCTGGAACAGCCCGAACCCGGCGCCGGCCAGGGCGATCCGCCAGGCGATGTCGGCATCGCCGGGTGTCGCCGGCATGAGCCAGAGGGCCCCGAAGCCGCAGGCGGTCAGGCCCAGCCCGGCCGAGGACAGCACCGCCGCCGGGTAGCGGTCCGACAGCCGCCCGACGAACGGGCCGACCGCCACGATCGCCAGCGGCCAGGGCGTGATCAGCAGCCCGGTCGCCACCGCGGAGCGGTGCAGCACCGCTTCCAGGGTGAACGGCATGGAGATGATGAAGAAGTTCGACGCCACGAAGGCCAGGAACCCGGTCAGCACCGCGACGCGGAACCCGGACAGGGCGAGCAGGTCGACCGGCAGCATCGGCTCCGCCTGATTGAGCTGCCGTCGCACCAGCACCAGGAGGCAGACGGTGCCCAGCGTCAGCAGCGCCAGCGAGGTGCCGAGCCCGTCGCGATGCGCCAGCCTGTCGAAGCCGACGATGAGCGCCCCGAACGCGACGGCGTTGAGCGCTGCCGACGGCACGTCGAGCGCGGTCGATCCGTGCGGCGTGCGCGGCAGGGAGAACACGGCGAACAGCAGTGCCACGCCGCCCAGCGGCAGGTTGATCAGGAACAGCCACGGCCAGTGCGCCACCGACAGCACGGCCGCCGCGATGGTCGGCCCCAGCGCCACGCCGGCCGCAACCACCATGCCGTTCAGCGCGATCCCGCGCCCGATGATCGCGCGCGGATAGATGTAGCGGATCAGGGCGGCGTTGACGCTCATGATGCAGGCGCCGCCGAAGCCCTGCAGCGCGCGGGCCAGGGACAGCTGCAGCAGCGTGGTCGAGGCGGCGCAAAGCAGGGAAGCCAGCACGAACAGCAGCAGCCCGATCCGGCACATCCGCGCGTAGCCGATCCGCTCGCCGAGTGCCGCCAGCGGCAGCAGCGAGATCACGGAGGCGAGCTGGTAGGCGTTGATCACCCAGATCGCCGATGACGGGTCGGCATGCACGTCGTGGGCGATGGTCGGCAGCGCCACGTTGGCGATCGCGTAGTCCAGCACCGACAACAGCACCGACAGCGACACGGCCAGCATCGCCAGCGCGCGGGCGCCGCCGTGCAGCCCGTCATGCGGCCGGTCGGCGAGCGGCAGGGGGAGCGGTGGCTGGTTCGGCATGGTCCGCTTCTAGGGCCGGATCGCCTCGGCCCGAAGCCGTTCCGGTCGAGCGGGCGCCGGAGGCGGACAACGCGCGCCGGTTTGTCGCCCGGTCCGACGGCAGGCCGGACAGCCCGGGATTTTCAGGTGGCGTCTGCACCTCGTGATGCAAGCGCCTTGTCTTGCGACATCATTTCGTCCTGCCCGGCAACGGCCGCCGGTCGGTCCCGACCGCACGGCGACAGGCCGCATCCGATGCCGTGACCGGCCGCGGAACGGCAAGGCAGCCTTGCAGCCCCGGAAAGCGTGACGGACAACACCGGACAGGAAGCGGAGGGTGGCAAGATGACGACGATCCGACGGTCGGGGAGCCGGGCCAGCCGCCCGGGCAGGCCGGATGCGGTCCTGCGCCGCGTCGCCCGCCACGGTGCCTGACGCCCTGAATGCCCTGGTGCGGGGCGTGCCAGGGATGGCGCTGCTTCTGCTGCTCGGGATCGCGTTCTCGACCGACCGGCGCCGCATCGCGCCGCGCACCGTCCTGGCAGCGCTCGCCTGCCAGTTCCTGCTCGGCGCCCTGGTCCTGTTCGTGCCGCTCGGCCGCCGGGCGCTGGCGGCCGCGTCCGACGCCGTGAACGCCGTTCTCGGCTACGGCAACCAGGGCATCGGCTTCCTGTTCGGCGGCCTGGTCGGGCCGCGCATGGCGCAGCTGTTCCCCGATGGCGGCTACGTGGTGGCGCTCCGCGTGCTGCCGCAGATCGTCTACATCTCGGCGCTGATCGCGGTGCTGTATCACTGGGGGATCATGCAGGCGCTGGCGCGCGCGCTCGGCGGCGGGGTGAGGTTCCTGATCGGCACCAGCCGGATCGAGAGCTTCTCCGCCGTGTCCACGATCGTGCTCGGCCAGAGCGAGATGCCGCTGGCGCTCAAGCCGTACGTGCCGTCGCTGACCACCGCCGAGCTGTTCGCGCTGATGTCGAGCGGGACGGCGTCGGTGGCGGGCTCGGTGCTGGCCGGCTATGCCGGGCTGGGCGTGCCGATGCCCTACCTGCTGGCGGCCTCGGTGATGGCGATCCCGGGCGGGCTGCTGTTCGCCAAGCTTCTGGTGCCGAGCACGGAGCCCAGCCGCGTCACCCGGCTGGACGTGTCGTTCGACGGCAGGCGGGCGGCCAACGTGTTCGAGGCGATCTCGTCCGGGACCGCCAGCGGCGTGCAGCTGGCGGTGGCCGTGGGCTCCATGCTGATCGCGTTCATCGGGCTGATCGCCTGCCTGGACGGGCTGGTCGGGCTGGTCGGCGGCTGGCTCGGCCGTCCCGGGCTGTCGCTGGAGGCGATCCTGGGGGCCGCGTTCGCGCCGCTCGCCTGGTGCATCGGCGTGCCGTGGCAGCTGTGCCGGCTGGCCGGCGGCATCATCGGCCAGAAGCTGGTGTTCAACGAGTTCATCGCCTACGTGCACCTGTCGCCGATGATCCACGCCCACGCGCTGCCGCCGCACGTGCTGGCGATCCTGTGCTTCGCGCTGTGCGGCTTCGCCAACTTCGCCTCCATCGGCATCCTGCTTGCCAGCTACGGCGTGGTGGCGCCGGAACGACGCGGCGAGGTGGCGCGGCTTGGCCTGCGCGCGGTGCTGGCCGGCACCCTGTCCAACCTGATGAGCGCCACCATCGCCGGGATGTTCATCCCGTAGGCCGCAGCGCCGTCGGACGCCCTGCACGCGGTTGTCACAGGCCACCAACCTCATTGAAATTTCCGGATCGACTCCTTCGTGGGCCGGAACGTTGCAGCAGTAGGCACGGCTCGGGTCGTTCCGGACCGGTCGTGGCAGCACGTCCTGGTCGGCCTAACCGACCGGAGCGCGGCAGCTCGGGTTGGTCTCGACGAGCCGGTTGCCCGTGTGTCCGGAGTGCCCAAGGCGATACCTGGCCTGGTGGCGCCGGCTTGCTCGGTCCGGCCCGCTGACGATCCCGGGCGTGCAGCGGCCGCTACCGCTCGCCGTCCAGCAGCCCGACCACCTCGTGCAGGCTGCGCACGATGCGGTGCGCCTTCTCATGCATCTCGGGCGTCGGCTGCAGCAGGTCCGGCACCATGACCACGCGCATGCCGGCGGCATGGGCCGCACGGACGCCGGTGTGGGAGTCCTCGAGCGCCAGGCAGGCCGCCGGGCGCACCCCGAGCGCCGCGGCGGCGGTCAGGTAGGGTTCCGGATCGGGCTTGCCGCGCGACACGTCGTCGCGGGTGACGATCCGCTCGAACCGGTGCGCGATCCCGGCCTGCTCCAGGTGGTGCAGGGCGCGATGCCGTCCGGAGGAGGTGGCGACCGCGCGCGGCAGCCCGCGGCGGTCGAGCGCGTCGAGCAGGGCCCCGACCCCGTCCTTCAGCGCCAGCCGGCCGGACGCGACCAGCGCGTCGAGGTGCCGGCCGTGCAGCGCGAAGTAGCGGTCCAGCGGGAACCCGTCGCCGTAGCGCTCCCGGATCATCGCCCGGCACAGGTCCACCGAGTTGCCGATCATGCCGCGGCAGAACGAGGGCGGCATGTCGACGCCGAGCGCTGCGCCGGCGGTGCCCAGCGCCTCCATCGACAGGGTCTCGGAGTCCAGAAGCAGCCCGTCCATGTCGAAGATCACCGCCTCGATCGGCGACGTCGCAGGGCTGGCGCGCATGGTGCTGGTATCCTGGCCGGAACGGTCGTTGGAGCACGTCGCGCCGGGCAGGAGAACCCGCCGGCTCCGCCCGCCCGTCAGGAGCCGGACGTGCCGGTTCCGGGCTCGGGCTCGTCCGGGCTGCCGTGCAGCCCGTATATCCGGTAGGTGTCGATCGCCCGGACGCTGGGATACTGCTCCGTCATCTGCCCAGACCGGCTGAAGTATTCCGTCACGACGATGCCGAGCGCCGGGTCGATCACCGGCTGCGGGTTCAGCAGGCGGACCGGGGCCTGCTGCGCCGCCGCCGAGGCGGGCGCGACGCGATCCGGGGTCGTCGGCGCCGCGACGGCGGCGACAGGCGTGATCCGCATGGTCCTGCTCCCTGGAACCCCTTGTTGCCGACGAGCAGACGACGCGCTGGTTAAGGAAGTCCTAAGGCTTTCCGCGCCGGGCGCTCAGACCGGGCTCACCACGAGGTCCGCCCGGTCGCGCGTCGCGTCGATCAGCCGGGCGTTGGGCGCGTCGGTGGCGGCGATCCAGGCCAGCGCCGCGTCCCGGCTGCGCCCGAACGCCATGTGCCGCGCCAGCAGCCATTGCAGCCGCGCCGGTTCCGGGGTGGCCACGAACCAGCTCTGGTCGAGCAGCCCGCGCACCGGCGCCCAGGCACCGTCCAGCAGCAGGTAGTTTCCTTCCGTCACCACCAGCCGCACCTCCGGCGACACCGGGATCGCACCGGCCACCGGCTCCTCGATCTCGCGCCGGAACGCCGGCGCGTACACGGTCTCTTCCGGCGCCTGGTCGCGCAGCCGGCGCAGCAGCGCCACGTAGCCGGCGACGTCGAAGGTGTCCGGCGCACCCTTGCGCCCGGCGCGGCCGAGACGCCGGAGCTCGGCCTCCGCGAGGTGGTAGCCGTCCATCGGCACCAGCGACGCGACCGGACCGAGCGCTGCCACCAGCTGCGCCGCCAGCGTCGACTTGCCGCTTCCGGGCGGCCCCGCCAGGCCGAGCAGACGGCGCCCGCCGGACGCCAGCAGGGTTCGGGCGCGTTCGAGCAGCGGCGCGGGCAGGGGGGACAGGCCGGACATGGGTGCTCGCGGCAGCAGGCCCGGCCGGTTTGCCGCCGTCAAGGCGCTGCGACCTCGCGCCCGACCGAAACGTTGAAGGCGACCGAGATCCTGGCACCCGGCCCGGCATAGGGCGCCACCGAGTGGACCAGCCAGGACGGGAACAGCACCATGGTTCCCGCCTGCGGCGTCACGCGCTCGCCCTCGCCGTCGCCATGGGTGGCGGCGATCGCGCAGCGCAGCTGCGGCGCCACCATCACCGGCAGGATCCCGCGCGGGTCCGACAGCTCCAGCATCCCGCCGCGTGCCGGGTCGTCCGCCACGCCGCCGTCGTCGACCCAGTAGATGCCGGACCAGTACGCGCCCGGGTGCGCGTGCGGGCGGTTGCCGTGCCCGAGCCGGTTGACGTTGGCCCACGCGGTGACCACCCAGCCCATCGCGGCCGGCACCAGCGCGTCGCCGCGCCGCATCACCGTCATGTGCTCGACCAGCGTCCGCGCCGCGTCCAGCACCGCGTGTCCGGCCGGTCCGCACCAGGAGGCGAACTCGGTGGAATGCCAGCCGCCCTGGTTGCTCGCCACCACGCCCCGCTCCGCCTGCTCGCGCGCCAGGATCGTCGCGGCAAGCGCGGCGTCGAGCGCCCGGTGCCCGGCCAGGCGCGCGCTGACGAGCGGGGTGGGGAACATCCCCCTGGCGGCGACCGTGCCCGGCTCGAACGCCGCGTCGAGCCGGTCGTCCATGGTGTCGCTGTCGGTCATGCGTGCTGCGGCCTCCTGTCCCGGGAAAGCGGTTGCGGCCGCGACGCGCGAGCCGTCCCGCCGCGCCTCATTCCAGCCCGAGCGGCCGTTCCAGCAGCCGCGCCCGCGCCCCCGCGAGCCCGATCCTGCCGGTCAGCAGCGACGCCACGGTGTCGATGATCGGCAC
>CALMVN010000250.1 GCA_937873225.1 uncultured Acetobacteraceae bacterium | reverse complement strand
GCTGAGGGAGCAGAGGCCCCGCCGTGTCGATGTCGGGCGGTGCGCCGCCGGACGGACCGGCGGAACCTTCGCCTCGGACGGCCGCGGCCGGCGCGCCGGCTCGGCCGCCGGCCAGGTGGTCGGCGGGGTCACGCGTGCCGCCACGGGCGCTGCAGCCGGCCGGGTGGCGGGCGAGGTCGCCGGCCGCGTCGCCGGCATGGCGGCCACCGAGGCGGTCGCGGCCGCCGCCGGCCCGGTCGGCTGGGCGATCGACGCCGCGGTCGGGGTCGGCTTCGTGTTCGAAGCCATCGCCGGCGCCGTGAAGAAGGCGCACGAGCGCAAGGCCATGGACAAGACCGTGGACCCGACCCTCAAGCAGTACGGGATCCCGACCCCGCATTGACGAGCCTCCCGTCCTCCGTCGCGACAATCCGGGTGCCCGGCGCGGAAGCACCGCGTCCGCCGGAAGCGAGACCGCGCCTTGCGCCTTTTCCCGCGACGTCGGCTTGTGCAGCCGACCGCGGGGGGGCGCTGGGTCGGGGGCTATCTAACACCGTCACCCCGCCGGCCCCACACCACCGCGTTGGTGGCGGCCGCTTCCTCGACGGCGGCGACGAAGCGGTCCCGAAACTGGTGCGGATCGTTCCGGGGTGGTTTTCGATCATCGCCTGGTGCATCGTGCCGCGCCCGTCGCCCGTGCGACGCCACAATCGTGTAGAGATGCCCGCCTCATGTTTCGACATCGACCGCATGACCGATCACGACGTGCGGCCGCCTGCCTCGCCGCCGTGCTCGTCATCGGCCTGTCCGATCCCGCGTCGGCAGCGCCTCCCGGAGAGGCCGCCGCGCCGTCGCCGGACGGGGCCTATGTCGATCCCGACGCGATCACGCCGCCTGCGCGACCGGCACCGCCGCGCGAGGTGGGCACCGTCATGCCGCATCGCCGCTTCACCCTCACCGTCGGCGGCGGCAAGCTGCTGAGCCTGCCCGTGCCGGCAAGCACCGTGTTCGTGGCCGACCCGTCGATCGCCGACGTGCAGCCGCCGAGCAACAGCAGCGTGTTCGTGTTCGGCAAGAAGCCCGGCACCACGACCCTGTTCGCCCTGACCCAGGACGGGCGGCCGATCCTCGCCTACAACGTCGTGGTCGAATACGACCTGAGCGTGCTGCAGCAGGCGATCAACGACGCCGCACCCGGATCCTCCGTCCGGCTCGCGCGCACGCCGCACGGGCTGGTGCTGCAGGGCGCGGTGCCGACCGCGGAAGCGGCGGCGAACCTGCAGAACATCGCGCAACGCTACGCGGCCCCGAACGAGATGGTGCTCAACCAGCTCCAGGTCGGAACCTCGACCCAGGTCAATCTCCGCGTGCGCGTCGCCGAGGTGTCGCGAAGCGTGTCGCGGCAGCTCGGCTTCAACTGGAACAACGTGGTGGGCAACGTCGGCTCCTTCGCGCTCGGCGTGAACACCGGCCTGGCGACCACCGCGCTGTCGTCCCTGACCGGTCTGGGCAACAACTCGGGATCGGTCGGCACGATCTTCGGCAGCGTCGCCTCCTCCCACGTCAACGGCCAGGTGGCACTCGATGCCATGGCGGACGAAGGGCTGGTCACGCTGCTCGCCGAGCCCAACCTGACCACCACCTCCGGCGAGGCCGCCAGCTTCCTGGCCGGCGGCGAGTACCCGATCCCGGTGCCCCAGGGCCTGGGCAGCGTCGCCATCCAGTACAAGCAGTATGGCGTGAGCGTCGGCTTCACGCCGACCGTGCTGTCCAGCGGCATGATCAGCATGAAGGTGAGCCCGGAGGTGAGCGAGCTCAGCACCGCCGGCTCGTTCACGCTTCCGGGAAGCACGCTTCCGGTGCCGGCGCTGATCACGCGCAGGGCGGACACCACGGTGCAGATCGCGTCCGGCCAGAGCTTCGCGATCGGCGGCCTGATCCAGAACGACGCGCAGAACAACATCTCCAAGATCCCCTGGCTCGGCGACCTGCCCGTGCTCGGCGCGCTGTTCCGCTCGACCCAGTTCCAGCGCGACGAGACCGAGCTGGTGATCGTGGTGACCGCCTATGTCGTGCACCCGACCGACACCGTGCCGGCGCTGCCGACGGACTACGTGCGCCAGACCACCGACCTGGAGCGGCTCCTGCTCGACCGGGTGGTCGCGCGCGCGCCGCAGCGCTTCGACCCGGAACGCGCGCCGCACCTGCGCGGCGCCGCCGGCTTCCTGTTCGAGTAGGACGAAGCGGATGCGACAAGCGGCTGCCAGGCACTGCACCGTCTTCCTGCTGCTGGGCGCGCTCGGCGGCTGCTACGATCCGGCCATTGAGCTCGGCAGTCCGCCGCCGATCGTGCTGGACCAGGCGCGCGCGGTGGTCCCGTTGTACCGGCTCGGTGCGGGCAGGACGCTGCGCTCGGCGATCGCGAGACTGGCGCCGCGCGGTGATGCCGCCCTGCTCGACGCCGTCATCGAGACGCGCAGCCCGTCGCGGGTTGCCGCCACGCGCGCGGTGCTGGTCGAACAGGGCCTCGATCCGGCACGGATCGAGGTGCGCGACGAGGCGGACGACGTGGTCGTCGTCACCCGCACGGACGCCTCGGTCGCCTCCTGCAGCACCGCCCTGCAGCCGCCCGGGATCGACGGGGCGGACAACAGCATCACCAGCCTGGGCACCTGCGTGCAGGCCACCAATCTAGCCGGGATGATGGACGATCCGCACGACCTGCTGGCGCCGCCGCGGCTGGAGCCGGCGGACGGCGCGGTGTCGGCCAGGGCGGTGCAGAAGCTGGAGAACGGCGAGGTGAAGCAGCCGCAGCGAACCAGCCTGTCGGGCGGCGGAGCCGGCGGGGACACCGGCGGGGATGCCGGCGGCACGGCCGCTCCCGCCTCCGGCGGTGCCGCGGCTCAATCGGTGGGAACGGCTCCGGTCAACCCGCTGCTGTCGACCGCGCCGCTGACCGGCGGATAGGCCGCCAGCTCCGAATAGAAGCGCATGTTGCCTGCCAGGTCCTGGGCGTCCGGAGCGGCGCCCACCCCTGCCTCCCCGGCACGCCTGAGGTTGCCGCGCATGGCGTAGACCAGCGCCAGGTTGCCGTCGATGGTGGCGAGGTCGGACGCCTGCCCGCCGGTTTCCGCCACCCGGTTCCGCACCTTGCGCAAGGACGCCAGCGCCGCGCCGGTATCGCCCCCAAGCGCCGTCGACAGCGCCAGGTCGTTGCGGGCGGCGATGCTGTTCGGCTCGATCGCCAGGGCACGGCGATAAGCCTCCTGTGCGGCCGCGTGGTCGCGGCTGGCGTCCAGGGCGACCCCCAGGCCGATCAGGAGCGCGGGCGTGCTCGGGGCTTCCGCCAGCGCCTGCTGGAAGGTCGCGACCGCCTCGGTCGGACGGTGCGACAGGATCAGCAGCCTGCCCAGGGCGACGCTGAGGCGGCGCGTGCCGTCCCCCGACGCGTGCGGCAGGGCCGCCTGCAAGGCCGCCACCGCATCGGCGATCCGCCCCTGCGAGACGAGCGCACGGGCATATCCGAGTGCCACGTCCGCGTTGCCCGGCTGCAGCGCCGCCGCCCGTGCGTAGAACGACGCCGCCGTCGCCTCGTCCCCGGAAGACGCCGCCGCGTCGGCGATCCGCGACATGGCGGCCGGATCGTTGGCGGCCCGCGCTTCGGCCGCCTGGTTGACGCGTGCGGGCGGCGAAACGCAGCCCCCGAGCAGCATGGGAACCAGGAAGGCGGCCGACCGAACCCGATGGAAGCGGCGTCTGCAACGATGAGGAACCAAGGCGCGACATCCCTGCTGGTCCTGGACCTCTACCACCTCACGCGTGCAGCTGGAACGCCCCCGGATGGACGGCACGGCGATGTCGTCGGCTCCCCGGCCGCAACGCCCTCACGGATGTCGAGGTCACGGAACGATCGCAGCCGGAGCCTTGTCGCGTCGCCGGCGTCCGGGAACGGTTCGAGGCTGTCCATTCCTGCAACCGGCCGGAACCGGATCGCCTGCTGCCGCGTGACGATCGACCGCGCCTGATGGCGCGCCTGCCTTCGCACGCTTGCGGGGCAGGCTTGATCGGATCCCGAAAGAATGGTCATGATACGGCAGGCGTTTGAAAAAACGCTCGCCGGAAGGACTCGGATCATGGATGCGACGTCGAATTCGACCGCCTATTCTCCATCAAACGTGTCCGGCCTCGACACGTCGGGTCTCGACAGCGGCCAGAACGCCTCGAGCGAGCTTGAGTCGATCTTCAACTCCTTGCTGGAAATGTCCAAGAGCGACGGTTCCGCGGAAACCGGCGGAAACGCCGCCGGCAGCAATGGTGGCGCGATCCAGCAGGACCTCGATCGCGTGCTGCAATCTCTGCTGAACGTGCTGGAAGACGAACAGGGTGGTGCGTCCTCCGCCCCGGCGGCGAACACCGGTTCGGAACCGGGCGGCGCGGGCACGCCCGACATGAGCGCGGGCAACGCCCCGGCTGCGACGGGCAGCGGCGGCGGCGCGCCGACCCAGGCGGCCGCGGTTCCAGACGACACGAACCCTGGCGACACGAGCTCGGGCAGCGCCCCAGGCACGATTGGCAACGCCAACAACGGCGCGACCGACCAGGGCGGCAGCGGCGCGCCGGTCCAGGCAGCCGCGGTTCCGGGCGCTTCAAACACGACCGGCAACGCCGACAACGGCACGGCCGGCGTTCCGGGCAGTACCGACACCAGCCTGGGCAGCAATGGCGCGCTCTCGTCCATGCCGACGGAATCGGCTCAGCCGGCCAACCCGTCCCAGGTCATGAACTCCGACATGTCCGCCGGCAAGACGCAGGTCTATGACGCGCTGAAGCAGCAGGGCGCCACGCCGCAGGAGATCGCCATGGTGATGGGGTCCGGCATGGTCGAGACCAACGACTTCAACGCCGACCAGCGCGACACCAGCAAGGACGGCACGGCGTCGGAAAACTACAGCGCCTTCAACCTGAACGAGCCCGAACTGCAGAAGCTTGGCTATACCGGCGACCCGTCCGCCCTGAACAACCAGAACAACATCGGCCAGGTCGCCGATCTGCTGTTGAACGGCATACGCAAGGACGGTTTCAACGAGGTGGCCGGCATGACCAGGGACTCGGTCAACTTCGATCCCAACAGCTCGGACATCCAGCAATGGGATGCGCAACGGGCTGCGGACGCCAGCAAGCTGATGCAGCTGTATCAGCAGGAAGGCACCCAGGCCTTCACCGACAACGAACGGGTGGCCAGCTACTCGCAGCACATCTAGATCAGCCCGCAACGGGCTCCAGGCTCGAACGAGGACGGACCATCCGACGACGCGTTGACCGGCGACCTTGCGTCGCCGTTCCCGTCGAGGGTCAACGGTGGTCCGCAGGTCACTGCCCCCGCTAGGAGGCGGCCCCCATGCTTCCCATGCCGTGCGTCGTTTCCGATCCGGTGCTGATCGTCGCCAGCTTGCGTGCCCGGTCCGCCTCCATGCCGAGGCGGACCTCGCCATCCTCGACGGACGCGACGGCGCTGACCGGCAGGTAGTGGTGGTGGAGGCCGGACCCGTCGGGATCGTCCTTTCTGGTCAGCTTGATCCGATCCTCTTCCACCTTGTCGACGGTGCCGACATGGCCGCCGTCGCTGCCGACGACCGGCATGTGTTCGTTGATCTGCGAGGCCAGGGCGCTGCCGCTCATGCCGCTTCTCCGTGGTGTGGTGCGCATCGCGCAGGCTCCTGCAACGGCTGGAGCGACGGCGGGATCACCGCCACACGAAGGCGTCATGTTGGAACGAACACCGGGCGCCGTCGCCTTGCCAGGTCTGCATCGGAGGGCCATCGAGAACCAGCAGGCCGGCCTGGCGGGCCTCGCACGTGAACGTTGTTCATGCAAACGGCATCGGATGCCTTCGGCACGGCCGGTTCATTTACATTCGCCGCCGCCTTCCCTAACACTTCGTCAGTCGACCGCCCCGGACACCGCCCATGGACGCCATCCTGCTCCTGCTCGAATGCGGCGGCATCTTCCTCGTCCTGACGTGGATGGCGAAGGGGCGCGGCGAGGGCGGCCTGCTGGGCTGGCGCAGGCCGGACGGCCCGGAGCCGCCGGCGAGCGCCCGTCACCCCCGCCGGTAGAACCGTTCCATGCGCGACCTCGCCTTTGTCGCCTCCTGGCTGGTGCTGCTGCCGTTGTCGTTCCGCGGCGCCCAGTTCGGGCTGCTGCTGTGGGCGTGGACCTCCCTGCTGGCGCCGAACGATATCCTGTACGGCATCGGCGCGTCGGTGCCGTTCGCCAAGGTGGCGGCGCTGCCGACCGTGCTGCAGCTCCTGTTCCGGCGCGACGACGGCATCCGGTTCCGGCTCGACCGCACCGCGGTCCTGCTGCTGGCGCTGGGGGTCGCCGCCATCGTCGCCCAGGCCGCCTCGCCGATGCTGGACGCGTCGGCGGGCTGGGACCTGTGCCAGCAGTTCCTCAAGATCCTGGCGCTGGCGCTGGCGGTGCTGTGGTGCGTCACCGACCGGATGCGCGTGCACGCGCTGCTGATGGTGGTCTGCCTCGGCATCGGCTACATCGCCGTGGACGAGGGCATCAAGTTCATCCTGTCCGGCAGCGGCCACAAGGTGCTGGGGTCGCCGTCGATCGGCGACAACAACCAGGTGGCGCTGGACGTGCTGATGATCCTGCCGCTGCTGCACTACCTGCACAACAGCGCCGCCCACCGCCTGCTCCGCGTCGCCTGCCTCGGCACCGCGCTGCTGGGCGCGGTCACGGTGATCGCCACCTTCTCGCGCGGCGGCTTCGTCGGCCTGATGATCGTGGCGGTCGGCTCGGTCGCGGTCAGCCGGCGCAAGGCGCTGGCGATCCCGCTGCTCGCCTGCGGCCTTCTCGCCGGCGGCGCCCTGGTCGGCAGCGACTGGACCGCGCGGATGCAGACCGTGCAGGACGCCAACAGCGACGACTCCTTTCTCGGCCGCATCCAGGCGTGGAAGGTCAGCCTGGGGGTGGCCATCGACCGGCCGCTGACTGGCGGCGGCATGCATGCCATCCAGCACGGCGAGGTGTGGGGCACCCAGGCGCGGAACTTCCAGATGCTCGACTTCGTGCCCAGCCTGCCGCTGGGATCGTTCCCGCGCGCCGCGCACAGCATCTACTTCGAGGTGCTGGGCGACATGGGCTTCACCGGGCTCGGGCTGTTCCTGCTTCTCCTGGCGACGGCCTGGCGCGACGCCGGCCTGATCCGCCGCCTGGTGCGCCGCTCCGGCCGGCCCGAGCTGGACTGGGCGGCCAGCCTTGCCGCTCACCTGCGCCTGTCCCTGCTCGTCTTCATGGTCTCGGGCGGGCTGCTGAGCGCCGCCTATCGCGACGTGGACTACCTGGTGGTCGGCCTGCTTGCCGCGACCAGGCTGATCGTCCGGCGCGCGGTCGACGAGGCGGTGCTGCAGCCGGCCGGGGTGCGCGTTCCCCGGCCGGCCGGCGCGCTCGCCTCAGATGCCTGGCGTGCCCACGCTGTTGATCATGGTGATGTGGGTGCCGTCGTTCAGCGTCACGCTGATGCCGCCCGCCCCCTGCGTCGCTGAGGTGATGCTGAGGCCGCCGAAGTTGACCTTGTCGGTGCCGAACCGGAACCCGGTGACCACGTCGGTGCCGCCGCCGTGCCCGGGCTGGAAGTTGAAGGTGTCGGCTGCCCCATAGGACGCTTCGTGCACGGTGGTCGAGCCGCTGCCGAGGGTGACGGTTCCGCCCCCGGGCGTCAGGGTGACGTCGGCGTGGCCGGTGCCGGCGGTGAAGCTGAGCCCGGCGCTGCCGCCGGTCAGGGTGATGTTGCCGCTGCCCGCGACGACGTTGGCGCTGCCGTACTCGGCGTTGATCACCGCGTTGCCGGTGCCGCCGATGAAGGACAGCGCGCCAGGCCCCTGGTCGTAGGTCAGCGTGCCGGACCCGCCATGCACGGTTTCGCCGTCGCCCGCCGTCCAGTCCTGGTCGGACACCGACAGCATGCCGGTGCCGCCATAGACCTGCGCATGGGCGGCATGCAGCGTGACGGCCTCGGTGCCGGAACCCGCCCGGATGGTGTCGGCGCCGCCGGAGGAAACGCTGGCGGCGCCGCCGACCGTCACCGCGGTGCCGGCGGTGGCGGTGGTGGTCACCACCACGGTGCCCGCGTCCCCCAGGGTGGCGGAGCCGCCGGACACGCTGGCCGACGCGGTGCCCGCGGTGAACGCCACGCTCGCCCCGGTCTCGGTCAGGTAGGTCCCGGTCCCGGCGGTCACGTCGACCGATGCGCCCCTGGTGACGGTCACCGCGTCGCCGCCGCCGCCGCTGACCAGGGTGTCTCGCCCGCTCAGCGTGACGTTGCTGTCGCCGGTGCCGTCGGTGATCAGGGCGTTGCCGGTGGCGGTGATGGTCTGGTTGCCGCTGCCGCCGGTGATGGTGTCGTTGCCGTGGCTCTGCACCACGTCGGCCCCGGCCAGCTGCAGCAGGCTGGCCGAGTTGGCGACGGTGATGATGGTGTTGGCGCCGCCGCCGTCGGTGGCGAGGTAGGGCAGGCCGCCGCTGCCGCCGCTGATGCTTTCCCGCGAGCCGCCATGGACCGTCAGGTGGCCGCTGCCGCCCAGCACGGTGTTGTTGGACAGGTCGAGCTCCAGCGTGTTGGCCTGCGCGCCGCCGACATAGGTGATGTTGCCGGTGTCGCCGTTCAGGGTGATGTCCCCTGCTGCCGCGTAGACGGTGGCACCCGCCGTGTCGCCGCGCCCGAACACCGAAAGGCTTCCGGTGCCGGCGTGGATGACGGACTTGCCGCTGACGATCACGGTGTCGGTTCCGGACCCGGCGGTGACGGTGTCGGCGCCCAGGCTGGTCACGTTGAAGGTGCCCAGGCCCAGCGACAGGTCGGTGCCGACCGGGCCGGAAGCGGTCGAGATCTGCGTCTGGCCGCCGTAGACGCTGACGATCGCAGCACCGCCGACCATGGTCAGCGACTCCGCAGCCCCTCCCTGGGTGATGGAGATGTCGGCGCGGCCGCCGTCGTTGGACACGATGAGGTTGCCGAGCGGGCCGGTGATGGTGGCGCTCCCGGTGGCGCCGATCGAGACCTGCGGGTTGCCGCCGTTGCCGGTGATCGTGGCGGTGCCGTTCACGGTCCACTGGTTGTCGGCGTCGCCGTCGGAGATCGTCGCGTTGCCGTTGACCACGCCGGTGATGTTGCCGCCGCCGGTCTTGATGGTGTCGCGACCCTCGCTGTCGATCAGGTCCTGGCCCACCACGGTGATCGAGTTGGTCGAGCCCTTCGCGGTGGTGACCGAGTTGCCGCCCGAGGTCGGGCTTTCGCTGAACACCATGCCGCCGCTGCCGCCGATCGCGATCACGTGGCCGCCGGAGGCGTAGGCCGTGAGCAGCCCGCCGCCGCCCTCGACTGCCTGGATCGTGTTGCCGTCCAGCGTGATGCTGTGCGGCAGGTCGTCGGTATAGACCACCGTGTTGCCCGGCAGCACGCCGCTCTGGGTGATCGGCGGCAGCGGGTTGCCGTTGCCGTCGACGTTGCCGGTGCCCGTGGCCGGACCCTGGACCAGCTGGCTCGCCGAAAGGTTGTCGAACGTGTTGTTGTTGATGGTCGCGCTGATGGCGGTCTGGTTCAGCACCGCCACCGCCTGCGCTCCGAGGTCGTTCTCGAACGTGTTGCCGGAGATCGTGAGCGACGAGCCGGCGTAGGGGATGCCCTCGCCGCCGAAGTGCACCATGGCGTCGTTCTCGGACTCGGGGCCCTTCTCGATGACGTTGCCGGTCAGGGTGTCCTTGCCGCCGTCGGGCAGGTCGATGTCGTAGCTCGCGGTGCCGGTCGGGCCGTCGTAGAAGGTGTTGTCGGTGATGACGTTCACGTCGGCCCGGCTCTTGAACTCGTGCCCGACCACCGCGCCTTCGAAGGTGGAGCCCGTGACGGTGAGGTTGCTGACCTCGTTGACGTAGAGGTTGTGGGTGTAGCCGCTGCCGGACCCGTTGTCGGAAAAGGTCGAGCCGGTGATGGCGATGGTGTTGGTCGTCAGGTTGGACAGCACCGGGTTGGCGAGGATGCCGTCCTGGTTGTGGCTGAAGGTGTCGTTGTCCAGCACCATGACGCCGCCCTCGTAGCGGATCCCGGCGGCGTTGCCGCCATCCGCGTCGTCGATGGCGGCGCCCGAGAAGGACAGGTTCCTGATCGTGACGTCGTCGTCGACGGTCAGGATGCCCTTGAGGTTGGTCGGCGGCTCGGTGGCGACGAAGCTGGCGATGCCGCCGACGCCCTGGATGGTGACCTTGGCGTCCACCGTCCCGAAGTCGTTCACGTAGGTTCCGGCGTTGACGTCGATGGTGTCGCCGTCATGCGCCGCCGCGAGGGCCGCCGACAGGGTGGCGTATTCCTCTCCGGTGCCGACCGTGAGCACGTCGGACGCCGCGAGCGGGACCGGCAAAGCCATTGCGACGGCGGATTGGCTGGTGGCTGTCGCAGCGAGATCCGACCCGTCGGCCAGCGGCGACAGCGTTCGCGCGTCGTCGGACGCTCCTGCCGTGCCGGGAGATGCGAAATATTGCGCTGCCGCATCGATGCTGGACGACGGGCGCGTCTCGGCGTTCGACGCGTTGGCATGCGCCGGCAGGACGTTCTGTTTGTGGGACAAGATGCTCTCCGATCGGGCGTCATGCTGGCCCCGTAACGGTCAGCGGGAGGCACGGGCTTGGACGCGCTGATGAACGTGGCGGTGCGGGATCATCCCGACCAGGACTCGACCGTTACACAGGCCTTGACAAAGGTCCAGCCTCTTTATCGAAAGTTTAACGTTCGAAAAGGCGCTGCGCGCCCAGCGACAAGAAGAGCGTGAACGCGGCGACGTCAAGCCCCCCATCGTTCGTTGCAGAACCGGCGGATCTCGCCTATGCTGGCACCCGACGCCGCAGGAGACAGCGAAGCGCATGTGCGGCATTGCCGGGCTGGTTCGTCAGGATGGCGGCCCGATCGACGAGCCGGTGCTCGACCGGATGACGTCGGCGCTGGCGCATCGCGGCCCCGACGCGCACGGCCTGCACGTGGAGCCGGGCGTCGGGCTCGGGCATCGCCGCCTGTCCGTCATCGACATCGCCGGCGGCGCGCAGCCGATGCACGGCGAGAACGGCGCCGTGCTGGTGTTCAACGGCGAGATCTACAACTTCGTCGCCCTGCGCGAGCAGCTCGCCGCCGCCGGTCATCGCTTCCGCACCCGAAGCGACACCGAGGTGGTGCTGCGCGGCTGGGAAGAGTGGGGGCGGGACGTCGTCGACCGGCTCGACGGCATGTTCGCCTTCGCCCTGTGGGACCGCCGCCGGCGCGTGCTGCTTCTGGCGCGCGACCGGCTGGGCAAGAAGCCGCTGCACTACGCCGTGCTGCCGAACGGGCTGGCCTTCGCCTCCGAGCTGCGTGCCTTCGCCGCCTGTCCGGCGCTGCGCCGGCAGGTGAACCCGGCGGCCCTGCAGGACTACCTCGCCCTCGGCTACGTGCCCGACCCCCTCACCATCTTCGCCGGCATCGCCAAGCTGCCTCCGGCGCACACGCTGCTGCTCGACGGGCGGGGGCCACCGGGACAGGTGCCGGCGCCGGAGCGCTACTGGCATCCGGGCCGGTCCGGATCGATGCCCGCCGGCAGCTTCGCCGAGGCGGCCGCCACCCTCCGCGAGCGGCTGGTCGAGGCGACCGGGCGGCGTCTGGTCGCGGACGTGCCCCTGGGCGCGTTCCTGTCCGGCGGCATCGACAGCGCCGGGGTGGTCGCCGCGGCGATGCGGGCGCGCGGCGGCGGTGCCCCGATCGACAGCTTCACCATCGGCTTTCCCGGTGCCGACGACGAGGCTCCCGCCGCCGCCGCGATCGCCCGGCACTGCGGCGCCACCCACCTGGTCGAGCGGGCCGACGACACCGACTGGATCGCCGGTGCGGGCGAGCAGGGCCGGGTCTTCGGCGAGCCGTTCGGCGACCCGTCCGCGCTGCCGACCGCGCAGGTGTGCCGTCTGGCCCGCCGCCACGTGACCGTGGCGCTGTCCGGCGACGGCGGCGACGAGGTGTTCGCCGGCTATCGGCGCCATCGCTGGCACCTGCTGGTCGAGGGGATGCGCCGTCACCTTCCGGCCGGGATGCGTCACGGGCCGATCGCTGCCATCGCCCGCCTCTACCCGAAACTCGACCGCGCGCCGCGCTTCCTGCGCGCCAGGCACACCCTGACCGAGCTCAGCCTCGACTCCGCGCTGGGCTACTACCGGACGATGGCGCGCATGCAGGACGAGCGCCGCGCCGCGCTGCTGCATCCGGCGCTGGCGGCAGAACTGCACGGCTACGACCCCGGCGCCCGCTTCGCGCGGCTGATGCAGGACAGCGGCAGCGACGACCCGCTGGCCCAGGCGCAGCACGTCGACCTCGCCACCTGGCTGCCCGGCCAGATGCTGGTCAAGACCGACCGCACCAGCATGGCGACCGGCCTGGAGGTGCGCTGTCCGCTGCTCGATCCCGATCTGGTCGCCTGGGGGCTGGCGCTGCCGGCGTCGTTCAAGCTGCGTGGAAGCAGGTTGGGCGGGGGCCAGGGCAAGGCGGTGCTGCGCGCGGCGGTATCGCCCTGGCTGCCACCGGAGATCCTGCGCCGTCCCAAGCAGGGCTTCGCCATGCCGCTCGGGCAGACCCTGGCAGACGGGATCGACCGGGTGCGGGCGCGGCTCCTGCATCCCGACTTCCTCGACCACCGCCTGATCCGGGCCGACGCGCTGCGGCGCCTGCTCGACGAGCACGAATCCCGTCGCGTCGACCACGCCCAGCCGATCTGGCTGCTTCTGGTGCTGGCCGGCTTCCTGCGCAGCGAGCTGGCCTCGCCGCACATGCTGGCCGACGCGGCCTGACCCTGTCGATGGCTGGACCCAGGCGGTGAGCAGGATCTGCCTTGTCGGCGCGGGCAACATCGCGCGCGTGCATGCGCAAGCGCTGTCGGTCCTGGCGGTTCCGTCTGCTGGGGACGGCCGGAACGGGATCGCCCGCGTAATGGATGCCGGACCGGCGTCGGCGCGCCGGTTCCGCCCGTCCGTCGGGATCGTGCATGTCCGGTCGACCTGATCCGCCGCCGCCGCTCCTCCTGTCTGTGTTCCCGACCTTTGCGGTGGGTGGCCAGCAGGCGCGGTTCGCCACCCTCGCCAATCGGCTGGGTGCCGGCTGGCGCCACGCCATCGTCGCCATGAACGGCAACCATGCCTGCCTGGAGCGGCTCGACCCCTTGCTGGACGTCACCCTCGTCACCGCCGGCACACGGGCGCCGAACCCGCTGGCGCTTTACCGCGAACAGCGTGCGGTCCTGCGCGACCTGCGCCCGGACCTGCTTCTGACGCACAACTGGGGCAGCATCGAGTGGGCGCTGGCGAACCGGCTTCCCCGCCGGCTGGTGCCGCACCTGCACGCCGAGGACGGGTTCGGACCGGAGGAACGCACGGTGCCGCTGCGACGGCGTTCGGGTGCGCGCCGCTTCCTGCTCCGACGCAGCACGGTGGTGCTGCCGTCGGACACGCTGCGCCGGATCGCCGTGCGTCGCTGGCGGCTCGAGCCGGACCGGCTGCGCCACGTCCCGAACGGCGTCGACCTCGACCGCTTTGCCATCCGCGCTCCGCTGCCGCCGCTGCCGGAATGGGGATTGACCGGCG
>CALMVN010000249.1 GCA_937873225.1 uncultured Acetobacteraceae bacterium | reverse complement strand
GGTCGTCCAGCAGGATGCGCACGGGAAAGCGCTGCGCGATCCGCACCCATTCCAGTGAGCGCGGCACGTCGGGCAGCCCGTTCGAGACCGATCCCTCGTCCGGCACCACGCCGCCGTTCAGGCTGTCCACGTGGCCGTGCACCACTTGGGCGCCGAAGCCTAGCACCCACACCGTCGCGGGCTGCCGGGGATGGAGGCCGGACAGGTTGGTTTCGCGGAAATTGCCGATCGCATACCATTGGTCGGTGTCGATGATGGTGAACACCGGGCTGCCCGCGGTGGCGTATTCGCCAGCGGCGATGCCCAGGGCTGCGATCTGGCCGTCGCAGGGCGCGCGGACCACCGTAAGCCGCAGGTTGCGCGCGGCTGTGGCGAGGTCCGCCTCGGCTTCCTTGATCTGCGCCAGCAGAGGCTTGGTGTCGGTGACGGACTGGAGCGCGGCCTCGGCCTCGGAGCGGGAGGAGGACAAGCTAGCGGTGGCGGTGTTTACCTCGGTCCGGGCCTGGTCGACCTGCTCGCGTGTGACGAACCCCTGGGCGCCCAGCGGTTCGAGACGACGCAGCGTGGTCTGGGCCAGTGCAAGCTGGGCGGCGCTGGCCTTGGCACTCGAGCCGGCGGCGGCGGCGCGCGCGTTCTCCGACGCGACCTGACGGGTATCGATGTCGTATTGGGCGCGAAGGGAGTCGAGCTTGGCCTGGGCGGCGTCGAGCGCATACCGGAACGGCTCGGGATCGATTGTGAACAGCTCGTCGCCACGCCGGACATAGCGGTTGTTCCGCACGTCGAGCGAGTTGATGCGGCCGCTCACCTCGGGCGCCATGTGGACGATGTCGGCGGCGAGGTAGCCGTCGTCGGTGCGCGGCCGCAGCTCTAAGCGGTTGATCACCAGCACCACTGCGATCGCCGCGGCTACCAGAGCGAGGAGGCTGACGAGAACGCCCAGACCCTTGCGCATCGCTTCCTCTCTAGTGTCCGAACCAGATGAGCCAGACCGCCAGCGTCGCCGCGACCCCAACGGCTGTGTGAGTGAGCAGGGGAAGGACGAGGCTGTCCTCCAGGCCGACAAGGACGAGCACCTGGCGCAGGCAGACCGCGACCGCGATCCCAATCAGCGCGCAGAGCATCCAGGCGGGAAAGAAGGACCCGACCACGTTGACCGCCGGAGCGCTGGCGCAGTCGCTGAGCGTCAGCATTATGCAGGCGGACCTCAGGACACGAGACAGCGGGCCGGCACCAACCATCCACGGCTTCCTGGAGTCGACGATGGACCGGTCTCTGGCGCAGGATTGAAGTCGGCCGGCCGGCCCACCCAGGCCGTGGCCTAACGCGCAACGCAATGTTGTCGAGCAGGCGCCGAACCACAAATCGACCGGACCGATAACGACAATCCTGCCTCCTCGACGGTTGGAGTCAGATCCTATTGCCATCTTGTTCATGTCGGCTCCGCGGCCGGATCATCGAGCGTGGAAACGATGTTCCTCGTCTCGCCTTGGAAGGTGAAGCGCGCTCGCGCCGCCTCGACCATTACGTCGGCGAAGGCACGCGCAGCGTCGTTCATCGCAGGTCCTGGACGAACCATGACGAAGTCGACGACAGGAAGTGCCGGCAGCCCATGGCCATCCGGAAGGGCTGCGGCGCCGAGGAGTGGGATACCGTGGGGACCGGCGCACACGCCGAGGTTGGCACTGAGCGCCATCTCCATGCCGGCGATGCCGACACTCTCAAAACGTATAACGAAATCGCGACCAGCTGCGCGCAAGCAACCGATCATAGTGTTGCGCGAGGGGTTCGGCGACAAAGGCAGCACGAGGGGAACCGGGTCGGCTACTGGCAATCTCAGGCCGTGCCCGCCGATCCAACCTAATTGGTCGCGATATAGAAGTTGCGCTTCCGGGAACCGATCATAACGGCGCATGATCGCAAAATCGACCGTGCGTTTTTCCAGCGCGACAGTCAAAGTCTCGTACGTGCCGGATAGAACTCGGACACGCACGTTTGCATGGCTGAGTACGAAAAGACGAAGCACAGCGGGAAGGGCCGTTCGGCAGAAATCCTCCGACATGCCGGCCGCCACCTCGACACCCTCGGCCTTTCGATCCAGGCGCTCCCGCAGGTCGGCGGTGAGCCCGAGCATTGCGCGAGCATAAATGACCACTGCCTCTCCATCGGCGGTCAAGGCGACTCCGCGTCGCGTACGAAGGAAGAGCGGGCGTCCCACGAAGCTCTCTATGCGCTGAACTTGCTGGCTCACTGAGGGCTGCGTGACACCAAGCACGGCGGCGGCTGCGGCGAAACGTCCAGTGTCCGCGATAGTGAGAAGCAACTTTATGACTAGAGGATCAACCAGCTTCTCGATGTTCAACGGCACGATTTTGCTCCGGCTGGAACCACCAGATCCGCATGATGCTTCGGAACGAGGCCAGGGATCGAGCCTGTACGCTGATCCTGGAGATGATCTCCCGCGCACTGAACCACCCGGCGCGGCCCTGACATGATCCGCATAAGTCTGCCTGCCCAGGCCCCGGTTGACGACAGCACAGGCAGGAGGACGCTGCTGGACATGGGGTCAGGAAGCAATCGACGTCCACTCACGACCGTCGCGTCGTAACAACATCGCCGCCGCTTCCGGGCCGTCGGTGCCAGCCACGTACAGGTCGGGCGGCGATCGGCCCGTCGCCCATTGCTGCAGCGCCGGATCGACGACGGCCCAGGAAGCATCGATATTATCGGCGCGCTGGAACAGCGTGGCATCACCGACGAGGCAGTCATAGATCAGCGTCTCGTAGCCGACGTTCGGCTCCTGGCGAAAGCTGTCCTCGTAGCGAAACGCCATCGCTACGCCAGCGAGGTCCATCCTAGGCCCGGGCACCTTGGCCGAAATGCCAAACGTGATCCCCTGCTTCGGCTGGATGTTGAACGCAAGGTTGTTCGGCGCAAGCCTGTCGACCGGAGTATCTTGGAATATAGCGTATGGTGCCTGCTTGAAATGCACCACGACCTCGGTTCGGCGGCCGCTCATGCACTTACCGGTCCGCAGGTAGAATGGAACGCCTGACCAGCGCCACGACTCCGCTTCGAGCTTCATCGCGATGAACGTTTCGGTGTCGCTGTCGGGAGCGACACCCGGGCTCTCTCGATACGCCTTCACGTCGCGGCCGCGCACCGATCCCGCCGCGTACTGGCCGCGCACTACGTTTTCGGGCCTCACCGGCTGGAGGCTTTCAAGGAAGGCCTGCTTCATCGAGCGCACGCTCTCGGCGTTGAACGAGTTCGGCGGGTCAGTAGTGACCATCGAGAGCAACGTGAACAAGTGGTTCGGGACCATATCGCACAGCGCCCCGGTTGGCTCATAGAACGCCCCGCGCCTCTCGACCCCCACCGTCTCGGCGGCGGTGACTTGGATGTGGTCAGTATACTCGCGGCGCCAGAGGGGCTCGAAGATGCCGTTTCCGAAGCGGAAGGCCAGGATGTTCTGGACCGTTTCCTTGCCCAGGAAATGATCGATCCGGTAGATCTGGCTCTCGTCTGCGCGCGCGAGCAGCGCCTTGTTCAGCGCCTGCGACGAGCCGAGATTGGCACCGAACGGCTTTTCCACGACTAGGCGACGGAACGCGCCGTCCTTCTGCTCCAGCAGCCCGGCCTTACCGAGCTGGTCGCCGATGACGGAAAGGAAGCGCGCCGCTACGGCGCAGTAGAACACGACGTTGCCAGATACCATGTCCCTGAGACGTTCGATGTCCGCATCATCGGTGAAATCGGCCTTCACGTGGTGCGCGTGGTCCGTGAGCCAATTCCAGGTGCCGCCGTCGATGACAGGCGTGTAGAACTCCGCAGTCCGATCCTTCGTGAACTCCTCCATCGTGTCGCGGAGCTCGTATCGCCAGCTTGTGTCGTCGCCCTCCACCCGGTCGACGCCGAGCAGCCTGAAGCCGTCAGGGAGCAGTTTGGCGCCAATCAGGTTGTAGAGCGCCGGGATCAGCAGCCGCTTTGTCAGGTCGCCGTGCGCACCGAAGATCACCAACGTGCAGTTGGGTGCCGGCTTGGCCGCCGCGGGGGGAACATTGATATACGACGATGACGGCTTTACCTGCGCACCACTCATCGATGTCCTCCTGCGGCGCATACAAGATCTGTCGTCGACGCTGGATGCCTTCTCACCCGTGCCAGGCTTCAGCGTCAAGTAGCTGACGGCAATCAAAATGACGGGTAATCTGCCTTAATCGTCCACTTATACCTAATCCAGGCGAGAGAAACCAATGTTCGCTAGGATGAGCGGCTCTCCTTCATATCCTGAGGACGTCAGGATCAACTCAATAACGACACGATGACTAAGGGCTTGGGTATTAGCATTGAGTTATGCCTAATCTGATCTTGCAATTGTTCCGGCTGTCAGACAGCCTTTGCCAATGCCCAGCGCAACGCCTCGGAACAGGCAAAAGGTGAACATCGCCGCGGTCACGGTTGCTACCTGCTTGGATCGGGCAGGCCCGCCGGCGCCGGTCCTGTTCAACCGGTGAGCTTGCCCCAGCCCGTCGCGCCTCGACGGGGCGATGTCTGTCTGATCGGACGATGCTCTACAACAGCCAGGCCGAAGTGTTCCAACGTCGGGCTCGGCTGCAGGTGCAACGCCGCCCAGCGGGCCGCATCGGGCGATCCGCCGGCGAGTCCGGCAAGCTGCCGACACGCTGATGGTCAACGGCCGAAGCGGAGCTGTCGCCAGGCAAGGCGTCGCAGCACATGTTCATCTGCTCGCATAAGAGCGCGATCCACAATCCCCGTGCAGATGGTCTTCGCAGGCCCGTACCGATGACCGAGTGGATCCTCCTTCTTGCAGCCGCCGTCGCCGTGCTGCCGGCGCTGGCAGAGTTGTTTGCTCCGGGCCTACAGCGGTTCTGGTTCAGGCTGCTGCTGCAGGCTGGATGCCTCGCCATCCTATCCGTGGCGCTGCTTCGGACCGCCGGCTCGCCGGTGGCGCCCGCATTCACTGGACCTGCGACGCAGCGCCTGCTTGAACAGTTGGTCGCCGTGGCCTGGTGGGCGATGACGGCGCGCATGGCAGTGATCCTGGCACGCCTTTTGCTCACTCACGAAGCCCGGCCGCGCGAATCCCGGATCCTTCTGGATCTCCTGGCAGCAGTAATCTACGTCACGGCGGCGCTGAGCATCGTCGCCTTCGTGTTCGATACTCCCGTTCGCGGCTTGGTCGCCACATCCGGTGTCATCGCGATCGTGCTGGGCCTCGCCCTACAGAACACTCTTGGCGACCTGTTCTCCGGGATCGCGGTCGGCGTGGAAAGGCCCTACCGCGCTGGCGACCACATCTCGATCGAGGGCGGCGTTAAAGGACGCGTCGTCGAAGTGAACTGGCGTTCGACCCACATTTCCATGGGGCATGACATGGTCGTCGTGCCGAACAGCGTCGTTGCTAAATCGCGACTGGTGAACCACAGTAAGCCAACGTCTCTGTCGGGTGAGAGCCTTGAGGTCCGGGTGCACCCCGAGGTGCCTCCCAGGCTCGTGCTTTCGGTACTGGAGGCGGCACTCCTAGGCTGCGACCGTCTGACCTCGGAGGTCGCGGCGACGCCCTTGTGCAGCGGCATCGCAGGAGACGGCGTGACCTACACGCTGACGTTCGCCGCGGCATCCTCCGACCAAGCAGCTTTGGCGCGGTCAGAGGTCCTGTCTCAGGTTCACCGGCACCTGTTCCACGCTGGCATTCCTCTTGCCACCGCAGGGACGGTGCCGGTCGACGGGTGGCACGTGAAGACCGTGTCGCCGGAGGAGCTGCTCGCACGATCTGACCTGTTCGCGGGCGTCTCGAACCGGAACCGCGCGCTTCTTGCCAGCCACCTGAGGCTGGTCGATCTGCAGGCCGGTGACGTCCTCTTCAAGCAGGGGACCAAGCCGGACGCCATGTTCATGATCGCGGGCG